>NZ_JBFAZH010000709.1:0-4103 GCF_040681735.1 Actinoplanes sp. NPDC051633
GCGTGCCCGGAGCCGTGCACCCGGCGCGGCGGCGCCCGACAGCGTGATCGCGGTGCCGGGGTCGCCCCCGCCGTCGGCGGTGGCCACCGCTCCGGTGCAGACGGCCCTTCCGGTCGACAGCGCGCCGGTCGCCACCTCGCCGGCCCCCGCCGAGGCGGCCCCGGCGCAGGCACCGCAGTCGGAGCAGCCGGCGCAGTCCGGATCAGCTCAGTCCGCGCCGGCCGAGACCGAGACCCGGGAGCGCACCGACCGTGACCGCGGCGAGCGCGGCGGCCGCGACCGGCAGCGCAACCGCAACGACCGTGGCGACCGCAACGAGCGCACCGACCGCGGTGACCAGGGTGGCCGCGGTGACCAGGGTGGCCGGAGCGAGCAGGGTGGCCGGAGCGAGCAGAACGGCCGCGGCGAGCAGGGTGGCCGGGGCGAGAGCGGCGACCAGCAGCAGCGTGAGCCACGCGAGCGTAACGACCGCGACCGCAACGAGCGGAACGACCGCAACGACCGCGGTCGCACCGACGGGCGCAACGAGGGCCGCAACGACGGCCGGAACGACTCGGACGACGACGACAACGACAACGGTGAGGGCGGCCGTCGCAGCCGTCGCAGCCGTTTCCGTGACCGGCGGCGGGGTCGCGGCGAGCGGGACGGCAACGACCGTGACGGCGGCCGTGACGGCGGTCGTGACGGTGGACGCGAGGGCGGCCGCGAGGGCCGCGAGCCGCACGTCAACGAGGACGAGGTCCTGGTCCCGGTGGCCGGCATCCTCGACGTGCTGGACAACTACGCGTTCGTGCGCACCACCGGCTACCTGTCCGGCCCGAACGACGTGTACGTGTCGATGTCGCAGGTCAAGAAGCACGGCCTGCGCGCGGGTGACGCGGTCACCGGCGCGGTCCGCGCCGCGCCGCGCGACAGCGGCGACACCAGCGGTGGCAACAGCCGGCGGGACAAGTACAACCCGCTGGTCCGGCTGGACACCATCAACGGCATGGAGCCGGAGGAGGCCCGCCGGCGGCCGGAGTTCTACAAGCTGACCCCGCTCTACCCGCAGGAGCGCCTGCGTCTCGAGAGCGAGCCGCACATCCTCACCACCCGGGTCATCGACCTGGTCATGCCGATCGGCAAGGGGCAGCGCGCGCTGATCGTGTCGCCGCCCAAGGCCGGTAAGACCATGGTGCTGCAGGCGATCGCCAACGCGATCACGCACAACAACCCCGAGTGCCACCTGATGGTCGTGCTGGTCGACGAGCGGCCCGAAGAGGTCACCGACATGCAGCGCTCGGTCAAGGGCGAGGTCATCGCGGCCACGTTCGACCGGCCGCCGCAGGACCACACCGCCGTCGCCGAGCTGGCCATCGAGCGGGCCAAGCGCCTGGTCGAGCTGGGTCACGACGTGGTCGTGCTGCTCGACTCGGTGACCCGGCTCGGCCGGTCGTACAACCTGGCGGCGCCCGCCTCGGGCCGGATCATGTCGGGTGGTATCGACTCGACCGCGCTGTACCCGCCCAAGCGCTTCCTCGGCGCGGCGCGCAACGTCGAGAACGGCGGCTCGCTGACGATTCTCGCCACCGCGCTGGTGGAGACCGGTTCGATGATGGACACGGTCATCTTCGAGGAGTTCAAGGGCACCGGTAACGCCGAGCTCAAGCTGGACCGCAAGATCGCCGACAAGCGGGTCTTCCCGGCGGTGGACACCAACGCCTCCGGCACCCGCAAGGAGGAGATCCTGCTGGGCAAGGAGGAGCTGGCCATCGTGCACAAGCTCCGCAAGGTCCTCGCCTCGCTCGAGTCCTCCGCGGCGCTGGACCTGCTGCTCGACCGGCTCAAGCAGAGCCGGACGAACATCGAGTTCCTGATGCAGATCGCGAAGTCCACACCGGGCGAGTAGAACCCGGCGAAAGAGGACGCCGTCACCCTTACGGGGCGTGACGGCGTCCTTTTTGTCGCACACGGTGTGTGAGAGTCCACGGCCGGGGTCGTGCGAACCTCCCTGAGCACGTCGGCTCGAGGTTGGGAGGCGCACGATGATCGTGCCGGGGTACCGCGACCATCCGACGGAGCCGTGGGACCGCGTCGCCCCCGTGGATGCGGAGGAGGCCGAGGACTTCCTGCGGCAGTGCTATCTCGAGAACGCCCGGCTCGGCCCGGTCGAGCCCCGCCTGGCCATCGTCCGCGCGCAGATCGCCGCGACCGGCAGCTACGTGCACACCACCGAGGAGCTGTCGTACGGGGCGAAGATGGCCTGGCGCAACGCGAGCCGGTGCATCGGGCGGCTCTACTGGCGCAGTCTCCGGGTGCTCGACCGGCGCCGCGCGCGTACCTCGGATGAGATCTTCTCTCTGCTCGTGCATCACCTGCAGGCCGCGGGCAGCACCACGATCCGCCCGGTGATCAGCATCTTTCCCGCCGCCCAGCCGGGCCAGCCCTACGCCCGGGTGTGGAACGAGCAGCTCATCCGCTACGCCGGATACCGCGGTGAGGACGGCCGGACGGTCGGCGACCCGCGGCAAATCACCTTCACCGACGCGATGCGAGGCTTTGGCTGGCGCGGCAAAGGGTCGGACTTCGACGTGCTGCCGCTGGCCATCGAGACGCCGGCCGAGGGCGTGCGCCTCTACGAACTGCCCGAGCGCGCGATCGGGGAGGTGCCGATCGCGCACCCCGAGTACGGCTGGTTCGCCGAGCTGGGCCTGCGCTGGCACGCGGTCCCGGCGATCTCGAACATGCGACTCACCATCGGCGGCGTGCACTATCCGCTGGCGCCGTTCAACGGCTGGTACATGGGCACCGAGATCGGCGCCCGCAACTTCGCCGACGCGGACCGGTACAACATGCTGCCGGTGGTCGCCGAGCGGATGGGCCTGGACACCAGCCGCGAGTCGACGCTGTGGCGGGACCGGGCGCTGGTCGAGCTGAACCGCGCGGTGCTCTGGTCCTTCGAGCGGGCCGGCGTGAAGATGTCCGACCACCACACCGAGTCGCAGCGGTTCATGGCCCATCTGCGCAACGAGGAGAAGGCCGGCCGCCCGGTGCCGGCCGACTGGACGTGGATCGTGCCGCCGATGTCGGGCGGTCTCACGCCGGTGTTCCACCGCTACTACGACGAGCTGGACCTGCGCCCGGCGTTCTACCTCGACGAGGAGGCGATCCGGGTGGCTCGGGACGGGACCCGCTGCCCGCATCCCCACTAATCTTGGCCGCATGCTGCGGCTGCTGCGGGAGGGCGATCTGGTCGCCCTGGTCGCGCCGTCGGGATGGGTACGCCCGGAGCGCGTCGCCGCCCAGGTCGAGGTGCTCCAGAGCTGGGGCCTGCGCGCCCGGGTCGGCGAGCACGCCATGAACCGGCGGTCCTACCTCTCCGCGACCGACGACGAGCGGCGGGCGGACTTCAACGCCGCGCTGCGCGACGACGAGGTGCGCGGGATCTGGTGCCTGCGCGGCGGGTACGGGGCCCAGCGGATCGTCGACGGCCTGGACTTCGCGGCCGCGCGCGCCGACCCGAGGCTGGTCATCGGCTTCTCCGACATCACCGCGATCCACCTCGCGCTGTGGTGCGAGGCGGGGCTGGCGACCGTGCACGGCCCGACCGCGTCGTATCCCGGACCCGGCGAGGGCGGTCCCACCGAGGCGGGTGCCCGGCGCGCGTTGATGAGCACCGGGCCGGTCGTCGTCGCCGCCGACCCGACCGAGGACACGTACCCGGTGCGGGCGCCCGGCCGGGCCTCGGGGGTGCTGCTCGGCGGCAATCTCACGATCCTGGCCGCGACCGCCGGCACCCGGCACCGGCCGGATCTGCGCGGCGCGATCCTGCTGGTCGAGGACGTGCACGACGAGCCGTACCGGGTGGACCGGTGCATCGTGCAGCTCGAGCGGGCGGGCTGGCTGGACGGGATCGCCGGGGTGGCGGTCGGGCAGTTCACCGAGTGCGTCGACCCCGATCCGAGTCCGACCACGCCGGAGGTGCTGACCGAGCGGTTCGGCTCGCTGGGCGTGCCGGTGCTGGGCGGCCTGCCGATCGGCCACGGCGCCGAGCAGATCGCGGTGGGCCTGGGCGTGCCGGCGGTGCTGGACGTCGACGCCGGCACGCTGACGGTCTCAGCGGT
>NZ_JBFAZH010000710.1:0-4101 GCF_040681735.1 Actinoplanes sp. NPDC051633
CGCCGGGGGGGGTGGCGTTCTCTCCCGATCGCCCGTCGACGGGGCTCCCTCTGGTTGGGGTGTTGATCGCCGGCACCACCTCACGGAGGGCGTGTGCGGCCGGCGACCGGGCCTCGAACGAGGAGCGGGGGTTACTACTGGGTGGTCACCAGGACGGGGTCCTCGCCGTCCTTGACCTCACGGATCTGCAGGTTGGCGATCTCGCTCCTGGGCTTCGCGGTGACCGCGGAGAGGAGCAGCGGCTCGGGGCGCTCGGCGGTGCCCCAGCCCGTCTTGCCGACGGTCCAGCTGGAGAGCACCGTGCTGCTGCCGTCGGTGCCGGTGGCGACCAGCTCGCATTCCCTGGGGCCCTTGATGTTGGAGACCGCGAACTGGATCTGTGTGCCCAGGTCGATCTCCTTCAGCCCGGCGTCCAGCCGGACCCCGGTGCGGGCGTCCGTGCTGCCGATGCGCTGACCGGCCAGCGCCTCCACGGGGCCGCCGAAGCCGCCGCCCGGCGGCAGCGGATCGAGCTGCGTCGGGCCCGCCGACGCCTGACCCGTCGGACCGCCCTGGGCGGTGGGATTGCCCTGCTGATCCGGCGCCAGCCAGCGGGCTCCGGCGAAGAGGGCGCCGATGGAGAGCATCGCGAAGACGACCACGGCCGCCGCCAGCGAGTAGAGCCGGCGGCTGTTGGCCTTGCGCCGCTCGCTGCTGACCGCCCTGATCACCTTTTTCAGGACCAGGCCGTCCTTGCGCGACTCCTCGGTCGCCACCAGGGCGTCGGCGTCGACATCGGCGAGGATGTCCGCCACCTGGAGGAACGACTCGAGCTCCACGGCGCACGCCGGGCACTCGATCAGATGGTCCTCGAAGCGGCTCGCGTCGCGCTCGTCGAGCACCCCCAGCGCGTACGCCGCCACATCGAAGTGCTGTTCCTGTGTCATTCCGTCACCCCCCGCTGCTGCAAGGCCGTCCGCAGCGCCCGCAGTGCGTAGTACACCCGCGACTTGGCCGTGCCGAGTGGCAGGCCGAGCACTTCAGCCGCTTCCGGAACGGTCCGGCCGCGGAAATACGTCTCGACGAGGATCTCACGATGCGACTGGCTCAGCGTCTTGAGCGCATCGGTGACCGTCATCAGCTGTAATACCCGATCGGTGTCGTCCGCCGTGCTGGGGAAGCTCTCCAGCTCGCGGTCGTAGGTCTCGGGCGGCCGGGCGCTGGTGCTGCGGTGGTCGTCGATCGCGATCCGCCGCGCCACGGTGACCAGCCAGGGCCGCAGCGACTGCTGCCCCTGGGCGCCGAGCCGGTGCGCGTTGCGCCAGGCTCGCAGCAGGGTCTCCTGGACGATGTCCTCGGCACGCTGCCGGTCACCGCCGGTCAGTCGCAGCACGAACATCAGCAGCGGTCCCGCGTGCTCCTCGTAGAGCATCCGGACCAGGGTGTCCTCGTGGTCAGCCGCAACCGGGGCGGCCTCGTGGCGGGGAGCCTGTCGGGGAATCACCGGACCATCATTCTCCGCACCGGGACCTCCGTCGAGAGCCTGCCACCGTCCGCCGGACCGTTGCTGCGTCATGCCGCACACCTCGTCCGGCGCACGCCGCTCCATGACTGACGCATGCATCGATTCCTCCTGCCGGTGCTTCCCCTGTCACCCCTTGTACGGGTGGGGACACCGGCCGGGATCAATCGGCCGACAAGATTTTCATAAGGTTCCGTTGTGGTGCGGTCAGCGGGTGATCGCAAGGTTCCTCCGGGGGGCGAAGGGCGGGGGGCCCGTGTGGCCGAACGGTGCAAACCATCCATGTACACCGATATCTGCTCGGCCGAGCACGCGAATACTACTCACTTGCGGTCGATCGCCGAACCCGCGAGGTCACAGGACTCACAGTGTGTGCGACATTCACCCTGATCGAGACCGAACCCGCCGAATCGGCCACCCGAGGGCATTGCGACCCGCCCCGGTCGGTTCACTAAGCTCACGGTGACCGCGAGAGATCGAAGCGTGAGGGGGCGTCCTCCATGACGAACAGCAGCCCCGTGTCGTCGAACGCATATGAGTACCTCGACGCCGTGGGGCCCGAGGAGCAGGCTCGGCTGGCCGCTGTGCGCCGGTACCGGCTGGTGGATCAGCCGGTCGAGGACGCGTACGACCGGATCGCCTTCGTGGCCGGCGCGATCTTCGAGACGCCGATCGCCACCGTGTCCCTGGTCGAGCAGGACAGGGTGTGGCTGGCCGCGTGCCAGGGCCTGGTCGGGGTCCGCCAGGTCGGCCGCGAGCCGGGTCTCTGCGCGTCGGTGATCGACCAGGACGGCACGTACGTGATCAACAACGCGGCGGTGGATCCTCGTACCCTGGAGCACCCGCTGGTCCGCGGCGAGCTTGGCCTGCGCTTCTACGCCGCCGCGCCGATCCGCACCCACGACGGCTACCGCCTGGGCACCGTCAACGTGATCGACAACCGTCCGCGCGAGGCGACCCCGCGCCAGCTCAAGGCCCTCGAGCACCTGGCTCAGATGGTCTCCGACGAGCTCGAGCTGCGCCTGATGGTGATCCGCAGCGCGGCCGAGACGCAGCGCATGCGGGAGACGGTCAGCTAGGTTTCGCGCGGACCCGCGATCGGGTAAGCGACCGTCCCATGCGGACACCACGCACGATCGCGGTCGTGGCTCACTCCGGCAAGACGCTGGACGGTGGGCTGGACGAGTTGCGCCGGCGGATCACCGGCCACGGCGTCGAGAAGCTGCTCTGGTACGAGGTGCCGAAGAGCAAAAAGGCGCCCAAGAAGGTACGCAAGGCGCTCGACGCGAAGCCGGACCTGGTGGTGGCGTGGGGCGGCGACGGCCTGGTGCAGCGGACCATCGACGTGATGGCCGGCTCGAGCACGCCGCTGGCGATCATCCCGGCCGGCACCGGCAACCTGCTGGCCACCAACCTGGGCGTGCCGGCCGATCTCGCGGGCGCGGTCGACGTCGCGTTCGAGGGCAAGCGCAAGCGGGTCGACCTCGGCAAGCTGAACGGCGAGCACTTCGCGGTGATGGCCGGCATCGGCTTCGACGGCGCGATGATCCAGGACGCGGACAAGGACATGAAGGCCCGGCTCGGCAAGCTCGCCTACGTGTGGGCCGGCATCCGCCACGTGAACGGCGCCGCGCCCCGGGCGCAGGTGAAGATCGACGGGATCGACTGGTTCGACGACGAGGCGAGCTGCGTGCTGGTCGGCAACGTCGGCACGATCACCGGCGGCATCCAGGCCTTCGACGACGCGCGACCCGACGACGGCTGGCTGGACGTCGGCGTGGCCACCGCGCAGGGCGCTCTGCAGTGGGCGCGGGCGCTCGGCACGATGGCGGTCGGGCGCTCCGATCGCTCGCCGTTCGTCCGGATCACCCGCGCCCGGCGGGTGGACGTGAAGCTGCACTCCAAGCTCCAGTACGAGTTGGACGGCGGCGCGCGGGAGGCGGCGAAGAAGCTGACCGCCGAGGTGGTGCCGGCGGCGATCAAGATCTGTGTGCCCCGGGTACGCGTGCCGTCGGAGCAGCCGGCCGCCGAGGAGGCTTTGGTCGGATAAGCGACAGTTCCGTCCGTACCCGGGCACGTGTTTCATGCCCTTATAGCGACCAATCCCCTGGCCCGCGGCGGCCCGGCGACCCCACACTGGCTGTCGTCCGGCACCGCTACGCAACATCGGGGGGTTGGCCATGCCGTACCACCAGAGTTCCGCAGTGAGCGTCGCTTCCGTCCTGACCGCCACCACCGTCCTCGTCATCGGATATCGCCTGGGCCGCACCCACGCGGCCTGGCGTGACGTCCGCTCCGCCAAGAAGTCCGTCTCCGCCTCCCGCCGCGCGGCGTGGCGGCACACGGCGACCCTCTTCCTCGGCACCGTCGCCCTGGTGCTGACCCTCGCCGTGGCCGGCTACGAACTCAGCACACCGTGACTCAGCACACCCTGGGGGATCCGCCGGCGGGCGGCCCGCAACGGCGTCGTCGCGTCCTCGGCCGCGGCGGCCAGGATCTCGGTCAGCCGGTCACCGATGGCCCGGACGTGGCCCAGCGCCCTCTCCGCCGACTCCCCGCGCAGCTCCCGCATCACCGCGGCGATGATGCCGCCGGCGCTC
>NZ_JBFAZH010000711.1:0-4095 GCF_040681735.1 Actinoplanes sp. NPDC051633
GCCGCGGTCGCCGAGGCCGCCGCCAACGCGCCCGCCGAACCAACCCCCGATGCAGAAGAGATCACGCCCAAGCGCGGCGAAAAGGTCGTCAAGCTGCGTCCTGAGCAGACGGACGACGGTTACAAGAGCGTGTACTCCGAGCTGACCCGCCCCACGCTGGGCTCCCGCATCCGCACCGGCATCCGGGTCTCCGGCGAGCTCATGATCACGTTCGGGTTGATCGTGCTGCTGTTCGCCGGGTATGAGGTGTTCGGCAACTCGGCCAAGGTGCAGGACGAGCAGAACGGCCTCGATGACGCCCTCTCGCAGCAGTGGGCCGACCCGACCGTCGGGCCGAGCGCCGCGCCCAAGGGACCGGCCGCGCCCGGGAAGAACCTGATCGGCCGCCTCTACATCCCGAAGCTCGACAAGGAGTGGGTGGTCGTCAACGGTGTGCGGCCGCAGGACATCCGCTATGCGCCCGGTCACTACCCGGACACCGCGCTGCCCGGCAAGGTCGGCAACTTCTCGGTCGCCGGCCACCGGATCCGCAAGATCTTCTGGCGGCTGGACGAGCTCCGGGAGGGCGACGTCATCGGCGTGGAGACCCGCGACAGCTGGTACATCTACAAGGTGACCAGCCAGCAGGTCGTGCTGCCGAGCGCCGTCGAGGTGGTCGCGCCCGTGCCCGGCAAGCCGAGGGCCAAGCCGAAGAAGAAGATACTGACGCTGACCACCTGCAACCCGAAGTTCAACAACTATGAACGCCTGATCGTGCATGCCGAGCTGGCGCAGACGGTCCCCCGTGACCAGGCCGCGCCGGACGCCGGCAAGCCGGCCGAGCTGAAGAAGGCGTAGGAGAGAGTCATGTACGCCTGGATCTGGCGCAAGTTGCCCTTCGGCCTGCCCGGCAAGCTGTCCGGCTCGATCGTTCTGGTCGCGGCCGTGGGGGCGCTGCTCTGGTATGTGGTGTTCCCGTGGGCGACCCCGCTGCTGCCGTTCGACGATGTGCAGGTGGGCACGGGTACGCAGCAGGAGCAGGGCCCCGCCCAGCAGAATCCGAACGCGGTCATTCCCGGCGAGGAGAACGCGCCGGACGAGCTGCCGTACAGCGAAGAGTCGAACGCCCCGCACCCCTCCGCCACCGCGAGCAGGTGACCTCCATGCGCATCCTGGTGATCGACAACTACGACTCGTTCGTCTTCAACCTGGTGCAGTATCTGGGCCAGCTGGGCGCGGAGTGCGAGGTCCGCCGCAACGACGAGATCTCGGTCGAGGACGTGGCGGCGTTCGAACCCGCCGGCGTGCTGCTGTCGCCCGGCCCGGGCACCCCGGACCGCGCGGGCATCATGATGGACGTCATCCGCGCGTACGCGGGGAAGGTGCCTCTCTTCGGCGTTTGCCTGGGACATCAGGCGATCGGCGCGGTCTTCGGCGGCACGGTGACCCGGGCGCCGGAGCTGCTGCACGGCAAGACTTCCGAGGTGCACCACAAGGGAGACGGCGTGCTTGCCGGGCTGCCCGACCCGTTCACCGCGACCCGGTACCACTCGCTGGCGGTGCTGCCCGAGACCCTGCCCGCCGAGATCGAGATCACCGGGCAGACCGACTCCGGCATCGTGATGGCGATGCGGCACCGGGAGCTGCCGGTCGAGGGCGTGCAGTTCCACCCCGAGTCGGTGCTGACCGAGGGCGGACACACGATGCTGGCGAACTGGCTGGCGACCTGCGGCCTGCCGTCGGCGCTGGAGAAGGCGCCGGCCCTGGCCGCCGAGGTCGAGTCCCGGCGGCGGGCCGCGTTCGCCAACGCCTAGCTGATGATGCCGCCGCCCTGGTTGGGGTCGGTGGGCTCGGTCGTGGGCGTGTCGGTGGGGTCGGGGTCGGGCTCGGCGACCACCGTGAGCGTCACATTGGCGCCACGCTTGACCTTCGATTTCGCCTTCGGGGTCTGGTCGACCACCGTGCCGGGTGCGCTGCCGTCGGTCGGCTGCACTTCCTTGACCGAGACGTTGAAGCCCTCGAGCACCGCCCTGGCGGCCTCCTCGGACTTGCCGACGACGTTCGGCATGAGGAGCTGGTTCCCCCGGGAGACCTTGATCGTGATCGTCGTCTCCGGCTTGACCTGCTGGCCCTGCTTCTCCACGGAGATGACCTGGCCCTCGGGCTGATCACTGTCGACCTGCTGCGTGTCCACCTTGAGATTGAGCCCCTCCAAGGCGGCCTCGGCGGCCTCCTGCGTGCTGCCGACCAGGCCGCGCGGCACCGTGACGAGGTCGGGCGCCTTGCACAGCGTGTACGTGACCTGCTGGTCGGCCGGGATCGAGGTGCCCGGCGCCGGGTCCTGCTTCTCAACCGTGGGCGTCGCGGGGCAGTCCTCGGTCTCGACCGCCTCGCCGGCCGTGACCTGGGTGAGCTTGGCGGCGGTCAGTTTCGCCGTCGCCTGCTCCTCGGTCAGGCCGGTGACCTTCGGCATCGACACGGTCGGGGTGGTCGGGGTGGTCGGCTTGTCGTCGTTGTTGCGGGAGAGCGCGAGCCCGACACCGAGCGCGACCACCGCCAGCACGCCGAGTGCGGCCAGCACCGCCATCACCCAGGACGACGACTTGCGCTGCGGCGGCCGCGGCGGCGCGCCGGCGATCGGACGGCTGATCTGGGTGGTGGCCGCCGTGGGACGCATCGGCCCGGCCATCGCCATGGTCTCGGCCTCGGTCATCACCGGAGTGGCCAGGACCGGGCGGCCGGAGACCGCGCGCAGGGCGTCGGCGCGCATCTCCTGCGCGCTCTGGTAGCGGTTCAGCGGGTTCTTGGCCAGGGCCTTGAGCACGATCGCGTCGACGTCCGGCGAAACCTCGCGGTTGATGTCGCTGGGTGCTTTCGGGTCCTCGCGTACGTGCTGGTAGGCCACACTGACCGGGCTGTCACCGACGAACGGCGGGTGACCGACGAGCAGCTCGAAGAGCACGCACCCGGCGGCGTAGACGTCGGAGCGGGCGTCCACCGACTCGCCGCGCGCCTGCTCCGGCGACAGGTACTGCGCCGTGCCGATCACCGCGCTGGTCTGCGTCATCGTGGTCGCGCCGCTGGCCAGGGCCCGGGCGATCCCGAAGTCCATGACCTTGACCTGGCCGTTCGGGGTGACCATCACGTTGCCGGGCTTGATGTCGCGGTGGATGATCCCGTGCCGGTGGCTGAACTCCAGCGCGGCGCAGATGTCGGCGATCATCTCCAGGGCGCGGCGCGGCTGGATGCGCTGCTCCTGGGCGAGGACCTCCTTGAGGGTGCGGCCGTTCACGTACTCCATGACGATGAACGGCAGCTTCTCGCCGGTGGACGAGATTTCCTCGCCGGTGTCGTAGACCGCGACGATGGCCGGGTGGTTCAGGGCGGCCGAGTTCTGCGCCTCGCGGCGGAACCGCTCCTGGAACGTGGCGTCGCGGGCAAGGTCGGTGCGCAGCATCTTGATCGCCACGTCGCGGCCGAGCCGGAGATCACGCCCCTTGTGCACCTCGGCCATGCCGCCGTAGCCGAGCAGCTCGCCGACCTGGTACCTGCCACCGAGCAGGCGGGCCTGCGCCGTCATAGCGTGTGTCGTCCTTCACTCGAGCCGTTCAGGCCCCGCTGATCGGCGGCCTGCTCTCTAAGACGGTACGACGTCGCCGGCGTTCCCTCGCCGGCCACGCCCGTGCGGACGACCGCCACATTCGCAGCGGAACCGCCCAGAGCGATCGTGTTTCCCTGGTTCAGGAGGAACGAGATGACCCCGGCACACAGCAGCACCAGCAGTGCGAGCACCACGGCCAGCACGATCAGCACCTGTCGCCCGCCCGAACCCTGTTGCGGCTGGGGCTGCGGCTTCATCTGCGGCTGATGCGGATGCTGGGCCATCGGCGGCACCGACGGGTGACGATACGGCTGCTGGGCCGGTGGCACGGAGGCGGCCCCCCGCGCCTGGGCGCCCGAGACGGGTCGCGGCACCGGCGGGTAGGGCGGCCGCGACTGCGGCGGCGCGGAGGTGACGGGCGGAACCGACTGCGGGCGGTTGCCGACCGGCGCGCCGTTCACCACCGGCTGCTGATGCGCCGTGGTCAGCGAAGACGCGGCTTGCCGGGCCACCCC
>NZ_JBFAZH010000712.1:0-4091 GCF_040681735.1 Actinoplanes sp. NPDC051633
CGGCTTCGTCACGACGAACTCCGGCTTCTATCGGGTCGACACCGCGCTGACCGTGCCGCGAGTCGACGTGGCCGGCTGGTCGTTGCGGGTGCACGGGATGGTCGGGCGTGAGTTGCGACTGTCCTTCGAGGACCTGTTGAACCGGCCGCTGATCGAGCGCGACATCACCCTCAACTGCGTCTCCAACGAGGTCGGCGGGCCCTACATCGGCACGGCGCGCTGGCTCGGTGTTCCGCTGGCGCCGCTGCTGCGCGAGGCCGGGATCGCCGCCGGCGCCGATCAGCTGGTGGCACGCTCGATCGAGGGCATGACGATCGGCACGCCGGTGGCGACCGCTCTCGACGGGCGGGACACGATGCTCTGCGTCGGCATGAACGGAGAGCCGCTGCCGCTGGAGCACGGCTTCCCGGTGCGGATGCTGACGCCGGGGCTCTACGGCTACGCGGGCGCCTGCAAGTGGCTGACCGAGCTGGAGCTGACCACGTTCGCCGACTTCGACGCGTACTGGGTGCGCCGCGGCTGGGCCGCCGACGGCCCGGTGAAGACGGCGTCCCGGATCGACCGGCCGCTGCCCTTCGCGCGGGTGAAGGCGGGGCCGGTCACCGTGGCCGGCGTCGCGTGGGCGCAGGGCCGGGGCATCGAGACCGTCGAGGTACGCGTGGACGACGGCCCGTGGCGGCGCGCCGAGCTGCTGCCCGTCCCGTCGGCCGACACGTGGGTCCAGTGGCGTCTGCAGTGGAATGCCGCACCCGGCCCGCATTCGCTCTCGGTGCGGGCGACCGATCGGACCGGCGCGACGCAGACCGAGCAGCGGGCGACTCCGTTCCCGGACGGCGCCACGGGATGGCACACGATCACGGTCACCATCGGCTGACCGCGAACCGGACGGCTGCCGTGGTGCGCGCGCGGTCCTCGGTCGCCAGCAGGTCGAGGAGCGCGCCGCGCAGCAGGGCCAGGGCGGCGGTTCGCTGGGCAGCTCCCGCCGCGGTGTCGCGGGTGGACTCCGGCTGTGCCGCGGCCAGCAGGTTAAGCCAGTCACCGACCGTCGCCGCGGCGAACGACGACCACGGACCGTCCGGTTCGACGAGCGACCGTGCGTAGGCCTCCGTCCACAATGTCAGCAGCGCCCGATGTTCCGGGTCGCTGAGCCACGCCCAGATGCGCAGCGTCGCCTCCGCGAGATCGCCGGCCGGAGTCTCCCGCAACAGGGCGACCTCGTCGGCGCGTGCCCTGGCCAGCAGCTCGCGGATCAGGCCGTCCTTCGAGCCGAACAGGTACAGCAGCACCCGCGGGCTCGAGCCGATGGCGGCAGCGAGGGGCCGCAGCGACATGTCCCCGAGGCCGTGGGTCAGCGCGTACCGGTAGGCGGCTTCGAGCAGATCGGTCCGCCGGGGGCTTGCCATGCCCGCACTCTACTGAAACAGTCGTTTCAGTAAACGATGGGGGTGGTCATGAGCGCGGTGGTGCGGGCGCTGGGGCGGCCGGGCGACCTGGGCTGGGTCGTGATGGCGCACGGAGAGGTGTATGCGGCCGAGTACGGCTGGGACGTGAGCTTCGAGGAGCTGGTGGCGCGGATCGTCGCGGACTATGCGGAGAAGCGGGACCCGGAGCGCGAGGCGGCGTGGATCGCGGAGGTCGACGGGCAACGGGCGGGCTGCGTCTTCTGCGTGGCGGCCGGCGAGCGTACGGCGCAGTTGCGGATCCTGCTCGTCGACCCGGCGTTCCGGGGCCATGGCCTGGGCGCGCGGCTGGTCGGGGCATGCCTCGAGTTCGCCGCCCGCGCCGGGTACGACCGCATCACGCTGTGGACCAACGACGTGCTCACCTCGGCCCGGCGCATCTATCGGGCGGCCGGATTCACGCTCGACGACGAAGCGCCGCATCACAGCTTCGGTGCCGACCTCGTCGGGCAGAACTGGTCACGTAAACTTCCCTGAAAGACTGCTTCGAGGGTACGTTAGGGAAGTTATGGATAGCGAGTGGCTCTCGCCGGAGCAGGTGGCCGAGCGTCTGGGCCTGCATGTCCGCACGGTGCGCGGCTACATCCGCGACCAGCGGCTGCATGCGGTGCGGATCGGTAAGCAGTATCGAATCGCTCGCGCCGACCTTGACGCGTTCATCGGCCGCCCGGCGCCGGCGCGGCCCCGTGCGGAGGTCTCGGCGGTGATCGAGATCGCGGACGTCGATCGGGTGCTGGCCGACCGGCTGAGCACGCTGGTGGTGGCCGGCGCGCAGCAGCGGCTGGCGCGGGCGCAGGTGATCTACGACGGCGAGCGCTCGCGGCTCAAGGTGATCGTCATCGGGGACGTGCCGGCGGCCACGGACGTGCTGCACGCGCTCGAGGGGTTGCTGGGTGACGAGGGGAGTGGCGATGACTGACACGGTGCAGCAGCGGCGCGGGGTGCCGGTGCTGGTCTGCGCGGCGGAGGGCCCGCCGATCGTCACGACGCAGGACGCGCTGGACGTGATCGGAGCCACCTACGGCGTGGCCGACGTCGTGGCGATCCCCGCGCGGCGGCTGGGCGATGCCTTCTTCCAGCTGCGCACGGGCGTGGCCGGCGAGATCATGCAGAAGTTCGTGAACTACTCGATCCGGCTCGCCGTCGTCGGCGACATCGCCGAGCGTGTCGAGGCCAGCACAGCGTTGCGTGACCTGGTTCGTGAATCGAACCGCGGCCGTCACATCTGGTTCGTCACCGACCTCGACGAGCTCGACACACACCTGTAGGGCTGTCAGGGCACGGTCTTCTCGATCGCCGCCGGCCCGTCGCGCTCGAGCTCGCGGCGGGCTCGCTCGATGTTCTCCGGGGTCGGGTCCCAGCCGCGGGCGACGGCCAGATCCTCCGGGTCCCAGGGCTGGTCGGCGCCGGTGCGGACAGTGGGCTCCTCGCCGGGCGCGAGGAACGCCGGGGTGTCCTGGTCGGGCCCGCCACCGGTGATGAACGCGTCGACGGCCACATCGTCCTCGACCGCGTCGGCGACCTCCGGCCTTTCCTCGAGCGGTTGCTGCGGCTCAGACATGATTCTCCTTCATCGTGGAATACGGATTTCCATACCCCGCCGACCGGGGGCTTATCCGGTTCGCCGTCGTTCGGAGAGACCCACCGATCGGGTGAATTACGGCTTCACTCGATCGGATGAAATTTCCGAGCTGCATGAGCGTCTCGGGCCGTGTTCGTGCAGTTAGCGGATGATCCGGTGCTTGAAACGGACGATCGGTGAGTCCGTGGTCGAAGTGCGCGCGATCCGGACAGCAGTTGCGTCCAGCGGATGGACGCTGCGTAGTGAGACGAATACATTTCTCGCTTGTCACGTGTGCGGAAGCCTTGGTGGAAGCCACGCGTGGGGCGAGGAGAAACGAGATTGATGACCGAGCGTAAGGCTGGCGGGCGTGAGTAGCCTGCCGGATGCCGAACGAGACGCCTGCGACGTGGTCCAGGCGTTGGGGGGCCTTGCGGCCCTGCTGGCTCGGCTGTCTCCGGACGATCCGGCGTTCGAGGACGGGGTGCGGGTGCTGCGCAGCCTGGCCGACGACGGCAGTGCGGCGGCCCAGCGCCTGGTCGCCTATCTGCAGTCCCTGCGCGGCGCCGGCGACGGTGAGGCCGTCGCCGTGCCACAGCGGCTCGGCCCGTGGCGTGACTGGGTCCCGCCGCGCGGGCACTTGCTCCGCACCGCCAGCCCGACCCACCGCATGGGCGAGATGCCGCGCCGACTCGATCCCGGCGAGTAGTCACGCCGCGCGGGCGTTCGGCCGTTACCCACCCCCCTCGACGGCCGAACGCCCGCCTCGCTCCCGGGCCGGCGCCCGCGTGGGGTGGGTGAGCGGCCGCGGCCTCGGCGGCAGGGCGGGCACCCGCTGCGTTCGTACCCGTCACATGGTTTTGCGGAGGGTCTGCGACGGGGTCTCCTGATAGCGGGCCCGGTAGGACAGGGCGAAGCGGCCCAGGTGGGCGAAACCCCAGCGGTGCGCGATTGCGGAGACGGTGTCGGTGTTCGGGTCGGCGGCGACCAGGTCGTCGTGGGCGCGCTGGAGGCGGACCTGCTGGAGGTAGGCCATCGGGGTGTCGCCCAGGTGGCGGCGGAAACCGGCC
>NZ_JBFAZH010000713.1:0-4091 GCF_040681735.1 Actinoplanes sp. NPDC051633
CGAAGAAGACGACCGCAGCCAAGAAGACGACGGCCACCAAGGCGGCGGCGAAGAAGACGACCGCGAAGAAGGCGCCGGCCAAGGCGGCCACCAAGTCGACCGCCACGAAGGCGGCGGCGAAGAAGACGACGGCCAAGAAGGCGCCGGCCAAGAAGGCCGCCACCAAGTCGACGGCGACCAAGGCGGCGGCGAAGAAGACGACCGCGAAGAAGGCGCCGGCCAAGGCGGCCACGAAGTCGACGGCCACGAAGGCGGCGGCGAAGAAGACGGCGGCCAAGAAGGCGCCGGCCAAGAAGGCCGCCGGCAACGCGGCGAGCCGGCCGCGGACCACGACGGCCGCGAAGTCCGGCAACACCGCCCGGTCGGCCCGCACGGTCAAGACCTCGGCCACCAACGCGGGCCGGGTCTCCGCACCGCGGTCCGGCGTGTCCGCGCGCAAGGCTTCGGCGGGCAACGCGCGTACCGGAGCAGCGAAGGTCGCCGCCGCCCGCGCGTGACCGAACCACCCGTGCCGGGGCCGCGCCGTGATCGGCGCGGTCCCGGCCGTAGTGGTAGACAGAGCCGTGCCGATCAAACGGGTGTCCGCGCCGAGGATCGACTTCTCCGCGCTGCGTGACGAGCTGAACCTGCCCGGCGACTTCCCGGCGGAGGCGCTGGCCGAGGCCGAGGCCGCCGCCAAGGAGCCGCCGCCCGGCGATCGGCAGGCGGACCGGGCCGATCTCACCGACGTCCCGTTCGTGACGATCGACCCCGCCACCTCCCGCGACCTCGACCAGGCCATGCACCTGAGCCGGCACGGCAGCGGATACCGCGTGCGGTACGCGATCGCGGACGTCGCGGCCTACGTGCGGCCGGGCGGCCCGCTCGAGACCGAGACCTGGGTCCGCGGGCAGACCATCTATCTGCCCGACGGCAAGATCCCCCTGCATCCGCCGGTGCTCAGCGAGGACGCGGTCAGCCTGTTCGCCGACGTGGACCGGGCCGCCGTCGTGTGGACGATCGACCTGGACGCCGACGGCGCGATGACCGGTGTGCGGCTGGAACGCGCGCGGGTCCGCAGCCGGGCCAAGCTCGACTACGTGGGCGTGCAGGCCGAGGTGGACGCCGGCACGGCCGCGGAGCCGTACGCTCTGCTGCCCGAGATCGGTGCGCTGCTGGCCGCCCGCGCCGCCGGCCGGGGAGCGGTCAACCTCCCGCTGCCCGAGCAGGCCGTCGAGCCGGACGGCGACGGGTGGCGGCTGGTGCTGCGGGCGCCGCTCGCGGTCGAGGAGCACAACGCGCAGATCTCACTGCTCACCGGCATGGCCGCCGCCGATCTGATGCTGCGCGGCGGGATCGGCCTGCTGCGCACGATGCCGCCGCCGCGGCCCGAGGCGATCGAGAAGCTGCGGGCGGCGGCGCGGTCGCTGGGTGTCTCATGGCCCGCCGGCGCGTCGGTGGGCGCGGTGGTGGCGCCGGTGGATCCGGGGCAGCCGCGCGGCGCCGCGTTCCTGGACTCGGCGGCCGAGCTGCTGCGCGGGGCGGCGTACACGGCGTTCGACGGCGACGCGCCCGAGCAGACCGGGCACGGCGGGGTCGGCGCGCCGTACGCGCACGTCACGGCGCCCTTGCGGCGCCTGGCCGACCGCTACGCGACGGAGGTGTGCCTGGCGTTGCACGACGGGCGCGAGGTGCCCCAGTGGGTACGTGCGGCGCTGCCCGGCCTGCCGAAGACGATGGCGACCACCGATCGGCTGGCGAACTCGGCCGGCCGGGCCGCCATCGACCTCGCCGAGGCGGTGCTGCTCTCCGGCCGCACCGGGCAGGTCTTCGACGCCGGTGTGCTCGACCGGTCGGACCGCGGGCCCGGCGGCACGATCGCGCTGGACGACCCGGCCGTGCTCGCGCGCTGCGCCGGTGAACTGCCGCTGGGCGAGCGGATCCGGGCCCGCCTGGTGACGGCGGACCCGGCGTCGCGCAAGGTCGAGTTCGAGCGGGCCTGACTTACTCGAAGGTGTGCTCGGAGGCCGGGAACTCGCCGTGCCGGACCTCGTCGGCGAAGGCACGGGTGGCGTCGCCGAGGACACCGGCCAGGTCGGCGTAGCGCTTCACGAACCGCGGCGCCTTGCCCGTACGCAGACCCGCCATGTCCTGCCAGACCAGCACCTGCGCGTCGGTGTCCGGCCCCGCGCCGATGCCCACGGTCGGGATGCTCAGCTCCTTGGTGACCGTCTTGGCCACCTCGCCGGGCACCATCTCGAGCACCACGGCGAACGCGCCGGCCTCGGCCACCGCCTTGGCGTCGGCGAGCACCTCGGCGCCCTCGTTCTCGCGGCCCTGCACGCGGTAGCCGCCGATCTGGTGCTCGCTCTGCGGGGTGAAGCCGATGTGCGCCATCACCGGGATGCCGGCGTTCGTGATGGCCTCGATCTGTGCCGCCACCCGGCGGCCGCCCTCGAGCTTGACGGCGTGGCAGCCGCCCTCCTTCATGAACCGGACGGCGGTGCGCAGCGCCTGGGTCGGGCCCTCCTCGTACGAGCCGAAGGGCAGGTCGCCGACGATCAGTGCGGTCTTGGTGGCCCGCACGACCGCGCGGACCAGGGGAAGGAGGTCCTCGGTGGTGACCGGGACGGTGGTCTCGTAGCCGAACACGTTGTTGGCCGCCGAATCGCCGACCAGCAGCACCGGGATGCCGGCCTGGTCGAAGATCGCCGCCGTGTACTGGTCGTAGGACGTCAGCATCGGCCATCGGTCGCCACGCGTCTTGGCGGCGAGCAGGTCACGGGTACGCACGCGCCGGGTGGGCGGGCCGCCGTAGAGGGTGGGCACGTCAGACATCGCGATCCTCCTTCCCTCGAGGCCGCGCTGCTGCGGTCCCCGGGTGTTGAATGAATCGTCGCACCGGCCCCCGGTCATCAGTCAGGGGTCAGTGCAATAGTTCACACACCCTCTCGAAACCTGTTGGTAATGGGCAGGCGGCGGTCGCGGCCGAACGCCTTGATGGAGATCTTCGTGCCCGGCGCTGACTGCCGGCGCTTGTACTCGGCGATGTCGACCATGCGCAGCACCTTGTCCACGAGCTGCTCGTCGTGGCCGGCCGCGACCAGGTCGTCGCGGCCCTGGTCGCCGTCGATGTAGCCGGCCAGGATCGCGTCCAGCACCTCGTAATCGGGCAGCGAGTCGGTGTCCACCTGACCCGGCCGCAGCTCGGCGCTGGGCGGCTTGCTGATCGAGTTCTCCGGGATCGGCGGCTCGGTGCCCAGCCGGGTGGCCTCCGCGTTGCGCCACCGGGCGAGCTTCCAGACCAGCGTCTTGGGCACGTCCTTGAGCGGGTTGAAGCCGCCGACGGAGTCGCCGTAGAGGGTCGAGTAGCCGACCGCGAGCTCACTCTTGTTGCCGGTGGTGAGGACGAGGTGGCCCTCCTGGTTCGACAGGGCCATCAGAATCACCCCGCGTACCCGTGCCTGCAGGTTCTCGACGGCCAGGCCGGAGAGCGAGAGGTTGGCCAGGAACGCGTCGACCATCGCCTGGATCGGCTCGATGCGGTAGTCGAGCCCGGTGCGCTTGGCCAGGTCGGCCGCGTCGTCCCTGGAGTGCGACGACGAATAGCCGCTGGGCATCGAGACGGCGACGACGCGTTCCGGCCCGAGGGCGTCCACCGCGATGGTGGCGACGACGGCCGAGTCGATGCCCCCGGAGAGGCCGAACACGACCGAGCGGAAGCCGTTCTTGTTCACGTAGTCGCGCAGGCCCAGGACCAGCGCCGACCAGATCTCGGCCTCGTCGGTGATCCGCTCGGTGATGCCGGCCCGCGCGGGGCCGTCGTGCAGCGGGCGCGGCGGCTGCGCGATCTCGACCCGCTCGATCGCCATGTCCTCGGGCGCGGTCTCCTCGACCCGGCTCTCGCTGGCGAGCGAGGCCGACCCGGCGTTCGGCTCGTCGTCGGCCGCCGGCAGCTCGAGGTCGTGGATGAGCAGCTCGTCGGTGAACTGGCCGGCGCGGGCGAGCAGCTCGCCGCCCGCGGTGACGATCAACGAGTCGCCGTCGAAGACCAGCTCGTCCAGGCCGCCGATCAGGTTCACGTAGGCGATCGTCGCGCCCGCCACGGCAGC
>NZ_JBFAZH010000714.1:0-4084 GCF_040681735.1 Actinoplanes sp. NPDC051633
CGAAGGAGTCCGTCATCGTGACGCTCACCGAGGCTCCTGAGGGCGGCGTCGACCTCACCTATGACTTCGTCAGCTGGCCGCCGCCGAGTGACGAGGCTGCCTCACGTCAGGGTGTGGAGGACATGCTGACCTTGATCGATGACGGTATTCATCGCGACGTCATATGACTCCGCGGCGTCAGCCGGCCTTCGCCGATACGTAGGGTCGATGTCATGGTCTCCTTCCGGCGGTTCGCGGTGGACATCGGCGACGCGGTGATCGCCGTCCGGCGCGGCGGCACGGGACCACCGGTCCTGCTGCTGCACGGGTTCCCGCAGACGAGCCTGATGTGGCGGGCGGTCGCGGCGCGGCTCGCCGCGCGCTTCTCGGTGGTCGTGGCCGACCTGCGGGGGTACGGGGACAGCAGCATCCCGCCGTCGGACGGCGACCATCTGCCGTACTCCAAGCGGGCGATGGCGAACGACATGGTCCAGGTCATGGCACACCTCGGGTACGACCGGTTCGCCGTGGCCGGGCACGACCGGGGCGGCCGGGTCGCCTATCGGGCCGCCCTGGACCACCCGGACACGATCGCCGCGCTGGCGGTGCTCGACATCCTGCCGGTCGACGCCGTGTGGGACCGGGCCGACGACCGGATGGCCCTTGCCTTCTGGCCGTGGTCGCTGCTGGCCCAGGACGAACCTCTGCCCGAACGCCTGCTCACCGGCGCCCCTGATGCGATCATCGCGCACGCCCTGGGCCCGCAGTGGGGCACCCCCGCCGACGCCTTCGACGAGAAGAGCCGCGCCGCGTACACCGCAATGCTCGGCGATCCGCAGCGGGCGCACGCGATCTGTGAGGAATACCGTGCCGCTGCCGGCATCGACCGGGAGCACGACGCCGCCGACCGTGCCGCCGGCCGCCGCATCACCTGCCCGGTGCTGGCACTGTGGAGCGCCGCGGGACCGTTGTCGTCCTGGTACGCCGACGTCGGTGGCCCGTTGGCCATTTGGCGGGAGCTGGCGGACAGGGTGCAGGGCGGGCCGGTCGACGGCGGGCACTTCCTCGCCGAGGAGAACCCGGATCTGATAGCAGACGCCCTGGGCGGCTTCTTCGACCGGCCATAGTGGCGCTCGCTGGTCAGCCGGCGTCCTCGGCGGTGCCGTATTCGTCGTGGCGGCGCCACCACTGGTACGGCGCCTCCTGCGGATAGCCCTCCGGCGAGTCCTCCCACTCCTCTTGCCGGCCGAGCGGGGTGATGTCGAGCAGGCTCCAGACGTTGCCGGTCTGCTCCGCCGCGCGTGCGTTGGTGAAGTACGTGCGGTAGACCTCGTCGCCGTCGCGGAGAAAGACGTTGAGGCCGAAGTACTCGTCGACGCCGAAGTCCTTGGAGAAGTCGTCACGCGTCGTGTACCAGGGCACACGGTCCCAGCCCATGCGCCCGCGATAGCGCTTGATGTCTGTCTGGGGAGCGGCAGAGACGAGTACGAACGTGACGTCGCGGGCGTTCAGGTGTGCGAGGTGGCCGAGGTTGTCGGTGAACATCGCGCAGCCGCTGCAGCCGCCCGCGGGCCAGTCGGCGATCCCGGGTTCGAAGAAGTGCCGGTAGATGATCAGTTGGCGGCGCCCCTCGAACAGCTCGGGTAGGCCCACCACGCCGTCGGGTCCTTCGAAGCCGTACTGCTTGTCGACCCGGACCCGCGGCAGCCGGCGGCGCTCCGCCGCGAGGACGTCCTTCGCACGCGTGTGCGCCTTCTCCTTGCGCAGCAGCTCCTCGCGGGCGGCGTTCCACTCCTCGGCGGACACGACGGGTGGCAATTTCACGGCATCGCTCCTTCGGCTTCATCATTCGGACCAGTCCGTTGTCCACGCGGCTCGATACTCGCACCAGTCGCCTTCTTGTCGGCTTCGTATCCCGGCAGGGGCAGGTCCGCTTACACGGCTCGACGTCGCTGGAACCGCTCGACAAGAAGTCTCGGCCGGCCCGGGCCTACGCGGCGATGATCATCCGCGAGATCCGGTCGCCGCGCAGGCTGAAGCGGAAGTCGCTGGTGCCGTTGAAGCCGCCGCCGGTGACCCGCAGCGTCACGATCCAGTCGTCCTGGTCGCGCCGGGAGCCGACGACCTCGAAGCGAGCCCGGCGCCCGATGTTGTCGGAGCCGTCCCACGACCGCACGCCCTCATGGCCATGAAACCCGCGACCCCAGTCCTCCAGATAGGCATCGTCGGTGAACGAGTCGACAAACGCGTCCGAATCGCCGGCATTGGTGGCGTCGATCATGCGGGAAACGGCACGGGGAACTTCAGTCATGCACCTATCGAACCGCACATGAGCCTGGACGAGGTCGGGCGAGGCACGGCAGACCCCGTCAGGACGTCGGTGGATCCGCCGGCCTGGCTCGCTGCGGATGGAACGTCTCGTGCCGGGCCAGCATCGCCACGAACTCGGCGATCTTCCGGGTGCGCGTCTCGGCCCGCTTGACGGCATTGATCCGGCCGATGAGGGAGAAGCGGTTGGACTTGGTGAGCACGTCGAACATCGCCTGCGCCGCCGGGTCGGCGGCGATCGCCGCTCGCAGGTCGGCCGGCACCTCCGCTTCCGACGGCGGCGCATAGGCGGCCGCCCACCGCCCGTCGGCCTTCGCGGCGTCCACCGCGGCGCGGCCGGCCGGCAACATCAGGCCGGCCGCCTCCAGCCGGGCCACGTTGGCGACGTTGCGCTGGGACCAGATGCTGCGGGGCCGGCGCGGGGTGAACCGCCGCCAGGAACTACCTTCGTCGCGCTTGCGGGCCTGCCCGTCGATCCAGCCGAAGCACAGTGCCTCGTCAACCGCCTGCTGCCAGGTCAGCGTGGTGACGGAGCCGCCCTTCCGGGTCAGAGCGAGCCACACGCCAGGCGAGGTGGTGTGGTTGTCCAGCAGCCACACGCGCAGCGCCGCGCCGTCGGCCACGACCAACTCATCCAGCTCGGTTCCTGCCACCACCGCAGGCTAGTGCGGCGTCGTTGAACACACCACGTTGCTCCCCTTCTGCTCCCGGCCCGGCCAGCTGGCGGGTTTGCGACAGCGACGCGCAACTGCGGTTCGTGGGTACCTAATGTGGGGCCAGGATCAATTCACTCGGGAGGCCGCCATGTCGGCGTCGGTCAAGATGATCTTCGGCTTCCTCGGCGCTCTCCTGGTGATCGCCGGTGTTACTGCGACCGTGTGGGGAATGTTCGCCGGCAAGGACGTCAACTCGGTCGGTCTGGCGGCCATCTTCTTGGTCGGCATCGCCCTTGTCTACGGCGGCATCTTCGGTTTGTTGCCAGATGAGATCGGTATCGGCGACAAGGCGAAGATCAAGATGCAAGCGGCCGCCGACGCCATGAAGACAGTCAAACAGGCCGCGAGCTCGGAGGCGGTCAACATCGCCCAGTCGCCCGATCTGTTGAAGAATATTGTGGATGCCAAGGACGCATCCGAGGCGTCGGCTGCGGTCGAGGGCGCGCTGAAAGAGCTGGTTGATCGGATTCCAGCGACGGCGGACGTGCTGAAGACGGTTACCTGACTTGTACGGGCCCCTCGCGTACCCCTCAACCTGACCGGACACCTGCAGATCGACCACCCGGCCCACGGTAGGGGCCACGGTGGAGCGCCGAGCCGCCGATCTGCGGTGCCGGTTCCCAGCGAGCCCTGGTTCCTGCTCGAAGAACCAGGCTTCGCGGCGATCCGATGACTCGTCAGACAGGGCTGGTCAGCTGCTCTCTCATGATTTCCATCGACATGTAGATGCGCAGAGCCAAGACCTCAGTGTCGCTGAGGTCGTACACGACCGCGTACGGCACGTTCACGGACTTCCCGGTCGCGGCGATGCCGAGGAACTCACTGGTGTGGACGCCGACGAAGTCGCACTCCACGGCGGCATGGCCATCCGCCACGACGACGGTCTTGATCTTCGCGTTGCCGTCGAAGGCCTGGGTGTGTAGATACATGATCATGTCGCGCACGGCGGTACGCCCGTGCGCCGGCTGAGCGGTACCCACGATCGATTGTGATGTCTAATTGGTTCAACTCTCTCTCAAGCTCCTCAAAATTTGTCGCTTGTGATTGTTCAATCGCATCTC
>NZ_JBFAZH010000715.1:0-4081 GCF_040681735.1 Actinoplanes sp. NPDC051633
GCAGGTCCTGGAAAGTCTCGAGCGCGGCTCGAAGGTGGCTGCGCGCGTCGATGCGTCGCTGGTTGCGGCGCAGGAACTCGCCGTACGCCAATTGGACGCGCGCGCGGTCGTACGGGCGTTCCGCGGCGCCGTGGTGGGCCAGCGACGCCTCGTACAGTGCGCTGACCGCGTCCCCGCCATCGGCGGCATCACTCTGCGACGTCAGGGCCCGGCCGAAGGCGGCCGCCGCGCGCGCCCACGCAAGGGCGGTGCCGGCGCCGAACGCCTCGAGGTCCTCGACCCAGGCGTTGGCTTGGGCGTGGTCGTCGGCGCGGACGGCTGCCTCCAGTCGGTCCGTCGCGGCAATCAACGTCAGGGCCGGCAGTTGCATCTGCCGGAACTGGTGCAAGGCCGCTGTTGGGTTGCCTGCCGACAGCGCTGCGATTGCCTTGGCCCAGCGAATGAGGTCCTGCACGGGCTGGGCGAAGATTCCCACCGGTGGGTGTGCGTGCACTTGCTCCTGTATCGCGACGAGGCGTGCGTCGTAGTCGGGGCGTCCCTGGAGCGCGGCGAGCAGCGTCAACCACGCCTGCGGTGCAACGGTCAGCGCGCCCTGTCCGACGCTGCGCCCCAACGCGATGGCCTCCTCACTCGAGTCCCGCAGTGCGGTCCACTGACCGGCGACGTACTGGCCGAACGACAGGCGTTGCAGGGCGTACATGACCGTCATGCCGTCGCCGCTCTCCCGGGCGGTGGAGAGCATGAGCGCGTAGAACCGGCGCTGCGCGTCGTCATCGCCCAGGTGAAGTGCAGCGTTGCCGAGGTTTCCCAGTAGGTCGAGGTCGCCGCGCGAGTCCGGTGCGCTCAACGCGGTGTCGAGCGCACGGTGCAGGGTGGTCAGGGCCGCGCCGCGGTCGCCGGCGATGTCGTACCGGGTGCTGACCAGTAGCTGCTTGAGGCAGCGGATACGGGCTGAGTCCCGCGCCGACACGTCGACGTCGATGGCGTCCGCCGGCAGCCTCGCACCGCTGTCGACGCCGTGGCTCCGGGCGACCGCCGCGGCTACCGCCATCTCCAGGGCACGAACCGGGTCACGAACAGCTACCCGTTCGGCTGCCGGGGTGAAGATGCGATGCGCGTCGACCGCGGACCCGACGTTCACCTCGATGCGCCCGCGTAGGCGGTCGATGTCGGCGCGAAGCACACCGTCGTCAGCGACCGCGGCGGCGTCGGCGCACAACGCGCCGGCGCGCACCGCATCTCCGGACGACCACGCGTTTCGCGCGGCCGCGAACAGGCGGACGGCGCGGTCCGCTTCACCGGCGGTCATCCCAGCAGCTCGCTCGAAGGCGTCAGCGGCGGCCCGGTGCGCGCCCCGCTGCTGCGCCCGCAGCCCCACACCATGCAACGCGTCCGCGACGCCCGCGTCAGTGCCGATCGTGGCGGCGGCCAGATGCCACGTCTGCCGATCCGGATCGCCGGCCAAGGCTCGGGCAAGGGCCGCGTGCGCGTGCCGCCGCTCGAAGCTGGTCGCCGCCTGGTACACCGCGGAACGGACCAGCGGGTGCCGCACCGATACCCGATCCTCGGCAACGGCCAGCAGTCCCGCACGCTCGGCCTCGTCCCACGCGTCCGCCGCCACCCCGGACGCGGTGGCCGCTTGGTGCAACACACTTGTGCGGCCGGTGTCGTCCGCGGCTGCCAGCAACAGCAGCGACTGAACGTCCGGGCTTGCACTCCGGATCCGGTCGAGGAACGCTCGTTCCACCCGTTCGGTCAGCGCAAGGCCGGCCGGCAGCGCGGCGGTCCCGGCGAGCTGGTCGGCTTTCAGCTCCGTCGGCAGCTCCAGCAACGCCAGCGGGTTACCGCCGGTCTCGGCCACCAATCGGTCAGCCACGACATCGGATGGCGGCAGCTCAACCCGCTGCTCGAGCAGCCGCCGCGCCGCAGCCGGGTCCAAGCCGGTCAAGTGCATCACCGGCACCGAGTCAGGCCGGAACGCGCCCACCCCCACATCGGCTCGAGCGGCGAACACCATCGCCACCCGGTCCGCCTGCATCCGACGCGCCGCGAACAGCAACGCGTCCGCGGACTCGGCGTCCAACCAGTGCGCGTCGTCGACAACGCACAGCACCGGCCGGTCGTCCGCCGCATCGGTCAGAACCGACAAGGTGGCCACACCCACAAGGAACGGCTCGACCGGAACGTCGCCGTCCTCATGCCCGAACACCGCGCCCAGAACTCGCGCCTGCGGCGGCGGCAACCGATGCCAGTCAATGACCGAGCGCAAGAGGCGGTGCAGCGCGGCAAATGGCAACGGCGCTTCCGATGCCACCCCCGACGTCGTCAAAACCAGAACCGTCGGCTGCTCCTGGTGCGCCTGAACGCTCGTGACCAGGTCCTCGAGCAGCGCGGATTTACCCACACCGGGATCGCCGAGCACGGCGAGCACCCCAGCCTGGCCTGCGCGCGCCGCAGCTACCAGCGAAGCGAGGCGCGCACGCTCCTCGTCACGTCCATGGAGCATGTTGCGAACCTCCTCCCTGGCCGGCGAATCGTGCGCCACCCTGGCCATTTGGCCGGGGCGACCCCTCCGCCCTGCGACGACGGTAGGACGCACCACCGCCACCGCTCAGCGGTGCAACCCGAAACACGTCCCGCTGGACCTCGTCAAGGAGTAATCATGCACACCAGACCAGCCGCCGAACCGCTCGCGGTCGACACCGCCTCGCACACGGGCCACCGAGCGCACACCCCTGCCGACGACGGGCCGCGAAAGTCGTGGATCGTCCTGGCCCTCGCTCTGGCCGCGCAGATCCTGGTCGTGCTGGACATCTCCGTGGTCAACACCGCCCTACCGACCATCGGGCGCGACCTGCGCCTGGACGGGTCGGACATGCAGTGGGTCGTCACCGCGTACCTGATGATGTCCGGTGGAGGGCTGCTCTTCGGCGGCCGCATCGCCGACCTGCTCTCCCGCAAGGCGGTGTTCCTCACCGGGCTCGCCGTGTTCACGATCGCGTCCATCGTCAGCGGGTTCGCCGGGGGTGCCACCGAACTCATCACGGCCCGCGCCGCGCAAGGGTTGTCCGCCGCCCTGATGACCCCGGCCGCACTGTCCATCATCATGACCACGTACTCGGGGGCGCAGCGCCGCACAGGCCTCGCCCTGTGGGGGGCAGTCGGTTCCCTCGGTGTCGCAGCGGGGGTTCTGCTCGGCGGCGCCCTGACGACGTGGGCCGGCTGGCAGACCATCTTCTGGATCAACGCACCCATCGGAGCAGTCGCCTTGGTGATCGGCCTCAAGGTCATCCCCGGTGTGCGGACACCGCGAGTCTCGCTGAACCAGTTCGACCTGGCCGGAGCCGTCACCGTCATCAGCAGCCTGGTCGCACTCATCTTCGCCCTCGGCGCCACCGAGCAACACGGCTGGCTCTCCGCACGTGTCCTGCTCGCCCTGACCGGTTCCGCACTGTGGCAGCAGCGTTCATCCTCATGGAGCCTCGAGCCGCCAGTCCGCTCGTCCCGCCGCACACCTGGAAGGTGGGATCGCTCGTATCCGGCACCACCGTCATGCTCGGCGTCACCGGCATCCTCGTCGGGACTGTGTTCCTCACATCCATCTTCGTCCAGACCGTCATGGGGTACTCCCCCATCCGCGCCGGCCTCGCGTTCGTCCCGTTCGCCCTGGCCATCACCGCCGGCACCATGGTCGCCAAGCACGCCCTCGCCCATGGCACGCCGCGCACCATCGCCGCCATCGGTCTGCTCCTGGTTACCGGCGGCGCTGTCCTGCTCGCGCAGGCATCCGCCGACGCCGGGTTCGCCATCGACATCCTGCCCGGCCTGGGCACCATCGGCCTCGGTGTCGGCATGGTCTTCGTCCCGGTGTCCGTGACTGCCATGGCCGGCATCCCGCCGCAGCACGCCGGCATGGCATCGGGGTTCCTCATGACCGGGCACGAGGTCGGGGCAGCCCTCGGAGTCGCAGTCCTGTCAGCCGTGGCGAGCAGCGCCGGCAGCCTGGCCACCGCGACCGGAGTGGCCGACGCCTTCCCCCGCGGCTTCCTCGCCGCCGCCGGCATCACCGCTGCACTGGCCG
>NZ_JBFAZH010000716.1:0-4077 GCF_040681735.1 Actinoplanes sp. NPDC051633
CACCGAGGAGAGCGCCGAGCAGCGAGTCGTCCTCGGCCACCGCGGGCTCGTAACTGCTGCTGTAGGTCTGCACGTCGGACCGCGCCAGCCGGCCGGCGTTCGTCGCGAGGCGCTGCGCCAGCTGGGCCTCGGTCACCGCGGTCACCGGGTCCGACGCCGACAGGCTCTCGGCCAGCGACAGGTGCCGCTCCGCCTCGGCGAGCGTGCTGCGCGCGCTGGTGGTGACCGCGCCCCGCCGGGTGGTGACGAAGCTGTTCGCCGCGGCCACCTCGGACCGGGCCACCGGCAGCGCCTGGGCCAGCAGGCTGCGGGCCCGGGCGGCCCGCTCGGCCGTGTCGCGCGCCTCGGCCAGCGAGCGGTCGAGCGCGGCGTCGGCCGCCTGGAGCCGGGCCGCCAGCCCGATCGGGTCGCTCGCCGGGCCGGCCAGCTCGGCCCGGGCCTCGATCAGCACCTGCTCGGCCGAGCGGGCCGCCTCGGCCAGGTCGGCCGGCGGTGGTGTGGTGGAGGCCAGCGTCGCGCGGCCCGCGGCGATCTCCGCCTCGACCTCGAGGATCAGCGCATCGGAGGCCTTGCGTGCGGCGTCGAGATCGGTGACCGCCTGGTGCACGGCCGCGACGAGCTGACCGGCCTGGTCGACGGCCTGCTCGGCGGCCCGGACGGCGAGGGCGGCCTCCGGGTTGTCGGGTGGTGACTCGCCGAGGGCCGCGCGGGCCCGGGTCAGCGCCGAGGCGGTGAAGGCCAGCCGCTCCCGGGCCTGGTCGACGTTGGTGGCCACGGCGGTGACCGGTGGGCCCGCGTACCGCGACGTCAGATCGTGCAGGGCGGCCTGGGCGGCCGGCAGCGACGCCTCCACCTCGGCTCGCCGCCGGTCCGCCTCGTCGGCGACCTCCGCCGCCTTGCTCTCCAGGTCGCGCAGCTCGTCGAAGGCGTCCGACTCGTCGTCCAGCCGCTTGTCCGCGCCCTGGCACAGCTCGACGATCCTGGTGAGGATCTTGCGGCGCTCGGCGAGCGGAGGCGGCGGCTCCTGGTCGAGCTCCGCCCGCAGCCGGAATGCCTCGGCCACGTCCTGCCGCGACGACTCGAGGGCGGCGGTGAAGCGTTCGGTCGCCGCGGCACCGTACTGCCCGGTTGCGATCGCCAGCTCCCGCTCGCTCGCCCGCAGGTCGTCGTCGAGCTCGAGGAGCAGTGCGTTCGCCTGCGTGTCGAGCTCCTCGAGCGACGGCCCGGCCGGGGTCACCGGCCAGTTCTCGGAGGTCCGCGCCGCGGCGACCTCCGCCGCGGCCCGGCGCCGGCGCGCGACGAACCAGATGATCGCGGCGACCACCACGATGAAGGCGATCGCGATCCAGACGAACACCGCCGAGCCGGACGACTTGACCGCCTCGCGATAGCCGTCGGCGCCGGCCACCACGGCGCCCGCCCAGTCGTTGCCGCCCAGCGCCGGCTCGATCCGCTCGGCGGCCACATCGGCCAGCTCGTTGTCGGAGAGACGGGCGTCGTCGGGGAACGAATACGCATACGCCCGATCCGCCGTCGCCACCGCCAGCAGCGCGTCACGATCGCCGAGATCGCTCAGCGCGGCCGTCTCGTCGGTCCACTGCTGCGCCGGGATGCCGTCGAACGATCGGACGAACACCACCCACAGCTGGATGCCGGTCTCGTTCTGCAGCCTGGAGAGGGCCGCCTCGGCGCCCGCCCGCCCGCTGCCGAGGGCACCGGCGTCGTCGACGACCTGAGTGGCGAGCCGCTGGGGCTGGTCGGCCAGCGCGGGCGAGGGGGAGAGCACCACGACGGCCAGGGCCAGCAGGGCGAGGAGGCGTTGCTTCACGAGGACCAACTTATGGGGGAGCGGGCGTCGGCGCGTACCCCTGGGCGTTGCCTGTGGATAACTTCCGGCCGTCGCAGCAATACATGTCAGGATGCGTAGGCCCGCATGAGCAAGGAAAGAAGGTCTGCCGTGAGTCAGCAGGTGCAGGGAGTCATCTCCCGATCGAAGAAGGCGCCGGTCGAGGTGACCACGATCGTCGTGCCGGACCCGGGTCCGGGTGAGGCGGTGGTCAAGGTGCAGGCCTGCGGGGTCTGCCACACCGACCTGCACTATCGCGAGGGCGGCATCAACGACGACTATCCGTTCCTGCTGGGACACGAGGCGGCCGGCGTGGTCGAGTCGGTCGGCGCCGGCGTGACCGACGTCGCGCCGGGCGACTTCGTGGTGCTCAACTGGCGTGCCGTCTGCGGCAACTGCCGGGCCTGTCACAAGGGCAAGCCGTGGTATTGCTTCGCCACCCACAACGCGACGCAGAAGATGACGCTCACCGACGGCACCGAGCTGTCCCCGGCGCTCGGCATCGGCGCCTTCGTGGAGAAGACGCTGGTGCACGCCGGTCAGTGCACCAAGGTCGATCCGCGGGCGCGGCCGGCTGCGGTCGGGCTGCTCGGCTGCGGCGTGATGGCGGGCATCGGCGCGGCGATCAACACCGGCGGCGTGACCCGGGGCGACTCGGTCGCCGTGATCGGCTGCGGCGGGGTCGGTGACGGCGCGATCGTGGGTGCGGCCCTGGCCGGCGCGACCACGATCATCGCGATCGACACCGACGACCAGAAGCTGGAGTGGGCCCGTCGCTTCGGCGCCACGCACACGGTGAACGCACGCGGCACCGATGTGGTCGAGGCGGTCCAGGGGCTCACCGGTGGCTTCGGCGCCGACGTCGTGGTGGAGGCCGTCGGCCGTCCGGAGACGTACAAGCAGGCCTTCTACGCTCGCGACCTGGCCGGCACCGTCGTGCTGGTGGGCGTGCCGACGCCGGAGATGACCATCGAGCTGCCGCTGCTGGACGTCTTCGGGCGCGGGGGCGCGCTGAAGAGCAGCTGGTACGGCGACTGCCTGCCGACCCGCGACTTCCCCATGCTGACCGAGCTCTACCTGCAGGGCCGGGTCGACCTGGACGCGTTCGTGACCGAGGAGATCCAGCTCGACCAGGTCGAGGACGCGTTCGCCAAGATGCACACCGGCGGCGTGCTGCGCTCGGTCGTGATCTTCTGATGGCCGCCCGGGTCGACCACGGCGTCACCAGCGGCACCTTCTCGCTGGACGGGCAGACCTTCGACGTGGACAACAACGTCTGGGTGGTGGGTGATGACGAGTCGTGCGTGGTGATCGACGCGCCGCACGACGTGGCGGCGATCCTCGCCGTGGTCGGCGGCCGGCGGGTCGAGGCGATCCTGCTCACCCACGCCCACGACGATCACGTGCGGGTCGCGCCGGCGCTCGCCGAGGCGACCGGAGCGCCGCTTCATCTGCATCCCGCGGAGGAGCCGCTGTGGAAGCTGACGCACCCGGACGTGCCGATGCCGCAGCCGCTGGCCGATGGGCAGGAGATCGCCGGGCTGACCGTGCTGCACACGCCGGGGCACAGCCCGGGCGCGGTCTGCTTCTACTCGGCCGACCTGGGTTGCGTGTTCACCGGTGACACGCTGTTCCACGGCGGGCCGGGCGCGACCGGGCGGTCCTACAGCGACTACGACACCATCGTGCGGTCGATCAGGGAGCGGCTGTTCACGCTGCCCGGTGCGACGGTCGTCCACACGGGCCACGGCCGCGACACGCTGATCACATCCGAGCGGATATAGCGGCCGCGGTCTCGTATGCCGGGGTTGACCGGTCGGCCAGCATGTCGAGGGTCAGCGCCGCGGTCCAGCTGAAGGTCGGCGCGCCGATGCCCTCGCCGTTGTCCGGGTGGAAATACTCGTAGAAGCCCGAGCGGTGCACCATCCGCAGCATCGCCGCCCGCAGGTCCTCCGCCTGGTCGTGGTACCCGTGCTGCTGCAGGCCGCGGCGCAGGAGCCAGTTGGCGTTGGTCCAGATCGGCCCGCGCCAATACCGGAGCGGGTCGAAATCGGGCGCCGTGCGGTCGTAGCTGGGCAGGGGTAGGCCGGTCTGGTCCGGCATGCCGAAGCGGTGCGACGAGGCCTCGGCAACGATCGCGGCGGCGTGCTCGGCGGGCAGGCCGGGCAGGATCACCGGCACCAGCCCGTTGATGCAACGGGCTGGGCTCAGCGTGCCGGTCCGCACGTCGC
>NZ_JBFAZH010000717.1:0-4076 GCF_040681735.1 Actinoplanes sp. NPDC051633
GCTGCAGCAGCGCCCGACGCTGACTCCCGACCAGGTCAAGAAGCTGCTGATGAGCACCGCCCAGCCGATGGCCGGAGTCGACGCGGTCGCGCAGGGCAGCGGCCAGCTCAACATCGATGCCGCATCCAAGGCGGCCATCCCGGCCGGCGCCACCCAGATGTACACCAGAGCGCTGGGCACCGGGACGCTGGAAGGCGCCCGCGGCACCGCCCACCTGGCCGACGCGGCCACCGGGCTCGAGTTGACCGGCGAGCGCGACATCATGGGCAAGGCTTGGACGCCGGCGACGTGGACGATCGCCTCGGCCGCCGGCAAGGCCTGGTCGGGCGGCGTCTGGAACGGCAACGCGTGGGCCGGGACCGGCTGGACCGGCACGTCATGGGCCAGCCAGACGTGGTCCACCACCACGTGGACCGCCCGCACCTGGTCCGGCGACACGTGGACGGCCCGCACCTGGAGCGACGCCGGCTGGACCAGCGGCGGCTGGACCGCCCGCACCTGGTCGGCTCGCACCTGGTCGGCCCGCACCTGGAGCGGCGGCGCCTGGGCATCACGTACCTGGCAGTGACGCAGCATGCGCCGGAGGCCTTCGGGCCTCCGGCGCTTCGCCTTGCCGGGTCGGCCGGTCATCCCGGCGGGGCGGCGTGCCGCGTCCCGTAGTGCAGGCGCAGGAGGTCGGCGCCGAAGTCGTCGCGAAGGTGCCGCCACACCGAGTGCGCGTGGTTGCCCTCGTCCTGGGTGTTGTCGTATTCGATCAGGAAGTTCGGCGCGGAGACGCAGTAGTAGTGTCGCGCACCGCGTTCGGCACCGCCGGCCCAGGCGAAGCCGATCCGGTCCAGGCCCGCTTCGACGGTCTCCGCCCAGCACTGATCGGCATACTCGGCCGGGGCCCGGTCCAGGTACCGGCGCACCAGGAGTCGCAGGACGCCTTGCTGAGGCTCCGTCATGTCGCCGTACCGGAGGCCCTCCGGCAGCAGGCGCGGATCAGCGACGGGATCGGCCCGGGTCAGGATGTCGTCAGGTGGGGTGGCCGAGAACACCGCGACGCGGCGCCGGCCGGAGTCCAGGCCGGTGAGAAGGTCCCGCGCGATGTCCTCGTCCGGGCCCAGCAGGCGGCGGCCGGAGGGCAGTTCGGCCGGTTCGGCGCCGATGAAGTGTGGGGTGACGCTCATCCGGCCGTGGGCGACCACGACGTGTACGCCGAGATGATGGCCGTTGACGCGCCAGCCCCACGGCGCGTCCCCACCCGGCTCGCCGAGCACGCGGAACCAGTAGCGATCGTTGGCGACCGGCGCTCCGGTCACCAGTTCCCGCCGGACCCGCTCGACCTGCAGCACACCGGTCGCGAGTTGCGCACCGAGCGGACCGTGTGCGGAGCCGAGCAGTTCCAGAGCACATTCGCGCTGGTCGTCCGACATGTCCGCCAGCGGCAGGCCCGGCCGGTCGCCGGGCAGGTAGGTCCACTCGTGCCACTGTGGATCGTCCAGCCGTCCGCCGAGCATCCGCAGCTGTTCCGGCTCGAGGCCGTGCACCAGCGCGCGTGCCGCCTCGGCCATTCGTCGCACCTGACCCATGTTCCCCTGCCTTTCGACGTCGCCCTGACCATATGCCGACGACGCCAACAGCAACGGCCGCTAGTTGTCGTCGCCGCCCGGCCGGGGACCTTCCCGTTCCTCGTCGACGTCGGGGAAGGCGACGAACCGGATGAGTACCTGCCGGGCCCCCTCGGCAGGCTCCCGTGCCTCATCGGCGTAGCGCCGGTAGAGCGTCATGTAGTCGTTCCAGAATCGCAGCAGCTCCTCGCCCGTGAGCCGCAGCGCGCCGCGGGCGAAGAGCAGGGCGTCGCCCCACTCGCCCAGCGAGTCACGCTGCTGCTGGAAGCGGGTGAACGCCTCGACGTCAGCGGCCACCTCGAGCCGTCCCAGTTCGGCGAATGCGTCGCGGGCTTCTTCGCTCATGCGGCTGCGCCGCCCGAAGCGGATGTCCTGCTCCGGTGCCTGCCACCAGCGCTCCCGCCCGTTGCCTCGCTCCGGCAACTCCTGCACGAACTCGTGCTCGGCCAGGCGCCGCAGGTGGTAGCTGGTGGTGCCGGTGCTCTCGCCGAGCGCCCGCGCGAGTGACGTCGATGTCGCCGGCCCGGCCCGCCGCAACTGCCTGAGGATCTGCTGCCGGAGCGGGTGCCCGAGCGCCTTCAGGGCGGCGGGATCGGTGAGCTCTCGGGGTTGTCCCTGATTCGCCATCGCGCCAACTATAGCAAAATTCCGTTTGCAGAGATTTCTCTGCAATCGGTCTACGAAAGGACCGCGATGTTTTCAGGAGGAACGGCACTGGCTGCGGGCGCCGCGGCGCTGAGTCTGGCGCTGACGCCCGCGGTGCCCGCCCAGGCACCCGCGTCGGGGGTCGCGGAGATCGCGCTGAGCGTCCCGACAAATGACGGGCTCACGCTCGCGGCGACGCTGCACGTCCCCGAGCAGGCCGCGCCGGGCAGGCCCGGCATGGTGCTCGTGCACGGCGCCGGGCCCGGCAAGCGCGACAAGTATCGGGAGGAGGCCGTCGTGTTCGCGCGGGCAGGCGTCGCGACGCTCACCTACGACAAGCGCACCGCCGGCTACTCGCTCACGCAACGCTCTTACTCGCAGCTCGCGGACGATGCCGCCGCGGCGGCCGCGGTACTGCGAAGACGGCCCGAGGTGGCCCCGTCGGTCGTCGGGATCTGGGGCTTCAGTGAGGGCGGCTGGGTCGCTCCGCTGGCCGCCTCCCGGGCGGCCGAGACCGCGTTCGTCGTGGTCGTGGGCGCGAACGGGGTGGCCCCGCTGCGCCAGCAGACGTGGGCCGACGCGGCAAAGATGCACCACGCCGGCGTCGAGGGCTCGCTCGTCGACGCGAGCACCCGCACGTTCTACCGGATGATCTCCGGCCTGGGAATGTTCCCCGAGCCGTACTACGACCCGGCGCCGCCGGTGCGGGCGCTGACCGTGCCAGTGCTCGGCATCTGGGGTGCGAAGGACCGATTGACGCCACCGGTCGAGAGCGTCGACGCGTTCCAGGTCGCGCTCGAGGCCGGCGGCAACCGGCACTACACCCTCCGCACGTTCGCGGACGCCGAGCACTCCGTGCGGACGACGACCACCGGATTCGACAAGGGCGCCGAGTTCGCGCCCGGCTATGTCGACCTGGTGACGGCGTGGATCGCGGCCGTCGCGAAGGGCGCCGCCCCGCCGATGTCCGTGGCGGGCACCGGTGACCAGCCGCGCCCGACCACTGAGGTGCCGCCGCTGGCCTGGCACGAGTCGGTGTGGGTGCAGATGGGCGTGCTCGTCGTGATGCTGGCCGGGTTCGGTGGTTTCTGGTTGGTCATGGGCTGGCGTGCGGTGTGCCGCCGGGGATCGGCGACCCCGCGGTCGGCCCGGCTGCTCTCCGGCGCAGGACTCGTCGCGATGCTCGGCGGCCTCTCCTACTTGGGCTTCGTCCAGGCGACGCGAGGCCGTACGTTCGACCCGGGCCCGATGCTGGCGGGCCGCCCGATCCTCTGGCTGGCGCTGCAAGCGGTGGCCGTGGTCGCCGTCGCCGCGGCGGTCGCGCTCGGCGTCCATCAATGGCGCGCCAGGCGTGACGTCCTCCTACTGCTCCCGCTCACGGCGGGGGTGGTCTTCGTCCCATGGGCCGCGTACTGGGGCCTGCTCCTGCCTTAGCGCGAATTCCCGCCCTGGGCCGCTTGATCGAGCTGGAGGCGGCGCCAGGCAAGGAAAGCCGGTGTGCTTGCGCGATGTGAATCGCAGCCCGGGTGGCCTGGCAGGCTGTCCGGGTGATCAGAGATCAGATGCCGGCGTTGGCGGTGGCTTCGGTGGCTGCCTTCGGTCTGGCGCTGTTGTCGGCGGTGGCCGGCTTCGGTGGTGGGGTGTTGCTGCTGCCGGTGTTCACGGCGCTGTTCGGGCTGCGGATGGCGGTGCCGATGCTGACGTTGACGCAGCTGTCGAGCAACGCGTTCCGGGTCTGGTTCAGCCGCGGTGAGCTGCATCGGCGATTGATCGGCTGGTTCGCGGTGGGCGCGGTGCCAATGGCGGTCGCGGGTGGGT
>NZ_JBFAZH010000718.1:0-4071 GCF_040681735.1 Actinoplanes sp. NPDC051633
GCTCGCCGGGCTGGCGCTGGCCTTCGCCCGGGAGCGGCTGGACCGCCGCCTGCGGACCGCGGCGGACGTGCGGGACCGGGCACGGATGCCGGTGCTGGCGGCGCTGGACGAGCGCACCACCCCGCACTTCGACGACGTGCTGCAGCCGTACGGGCCGGGTGGCCGGGTGTTCAACCGGCTGCGCAACGAGGTGCTGGCCAGCCTGGGCACCGGCGACCAGATCATCGTGGTGACCGGGGCCAGCCGTGGCTCGGCCAGCACGCTCGTGGCGGCGAACCTGGCCGCCGCGCTGGCGCGTACCGGAAGTGATGTCGTCCTGATCGGCGCCCACCTGCCGGACAGTGTCGTGGACGCGGCGCCGCTGGCCCGCATGCTCGGCGTCTCCGCCATGCCAGGGCTGTCCGACCTGCTCGCGGGCCGGGTCGGGCTGGCCAGGGCGATGCAGCGCACGCCGCGCATCCCCTCATTACGGGTGATCACCACCGGCGGCGCGGCCACCGCGGCGGGCCTGATGCAGTCGCAGCGGCTGCGGGACACGCTCGAGGCGCTGCGCCGGCAGACCGGTTACGTGGTGATCGAGGCGCCGTCGACCAGCAGCAGCGCGGACGCGCAGAGCCTGGCCAGCCTGGCGGATGCGGCGATCCTGGCCGTCGAGCTGCGCCGCGCCCGCCGTCCGATGCTGTCGGACGCGGCCGAGCAGCTGCGCCGGGTGGGTACGCCGCTGCTGGGTGCGGTGGTCCTGCCGCGGCTCTCCGGCCTGCGAAGCGACGAGGTGGAGCCGCCGGCCGTGGCCCTGACCCCGCCTGCCGGAAACAGCACATCCCCGTCGCCTGAAGACACCGCCGTGCTGGATGCCGAGAAGACGATGCGCTTCCCGACGCGGCCGGCGCCTCGCCAGAAGAGCGACGGCGGTTCGTCGGACGAAGCCACCGCGGTGATCGAGCTGGCCCCGCCGAAGAAGGACGGCGAGAAGAGCGACGAGTCGTGACGCTGCTGGCTCGGCCCCAGCCAGCGCACACGACCGCCGCATCCAGGAAGCAGGCCCTGCCGGCGTGGCCGGTCACCGCGCTGCTCGCCCTTTATCCACTGTGGTGGGCGCTCGGGCTGGGCGTGCTGATCTTCCCGATCATGGCCGTGCCGATGCTGGTGCTGCTGCTGCGCCGGCGCGCGGCCGGACGCCCGCTGCTGCTGCCTCCCGGCTTCGGCTGGTGGGTGCTCTTCCTGGCAGCGGTGCTGGTCAGCGTCGTGACGCTCGGGGTGGACCCGCCGGGCACGGTGGCCGAGCACGCGAGCGACCGGATGCTCGCGGTCGTCTACCGGCTCACCCTCTACGTGACGATGACCGTGCTGCTGCTCTACGCCGGGAACCTGACCGCGCTCGAGCTGCCGCGGCGCCGGCTGGTGAAGCTGCTCGGCTGGCTGTTCGTGGTGACCGTGCTGGGCGGGTTGCTCGGCATGGTGGCGGGGCACTTCGAGTTCACCTCGCCGGTGGAGTGGCTGCTGCCGCCGGGCGTGCGGGGCAAGGGGTTCGTGCAGTCGCTGGTGCACCCGTACGCGGCACAGATCATGGACATCGTCGGCGGCGAGAAGCCCCGGCCCGCCGCGCCGTGGGGCTACACCAACACGTGGGGCAACAACTTCTGCCTGCTGGCCGGGTGGCTGGTGGTCGCCGCCTGGTCGTCGAAGAAGGCCGGCGCGCGCCTGTTCGCCGTGCTGTGCCTGCTGGTCTCCATCGCGCCGGCCGTCGTCTCGCTGAACCGGGGCCTGTGGATCGGCCTCGGCGTGCTGGTGCTCTACGTCGCCTTCCGCTACGTGCTGCTCGGCAAGGTGTGGATCCTCGGCGCGGTCGCGGTCGCCACCGCCGGCCTGGTGGTGGCGCTGCTGGCCAGCCCGCTCGGTGACGTGGTGAACGCCCGGCTGGACAACGGCAAGTCCAACGGCGTGCGGTCGTTCCTGATCGACCGGGCGATGGACGGCTTCGCGCAGTCGCCGGTGGTCGGATACGGGTCGACCCGGAACACGATCGGTGGCCGCAACTCGATCGCGGTCGGCGAGAGCGAGAGCTGCGAGCGCTGCGGCAACTTCACCGTCGGTGGCAACGGCCAGCTGTGGCAACTGCTCTTCGCGCACGGCGCCGCGGGCACGCTCGGCTATCTGGGCTTCTTCGGCTACGCCTTGTGGCGGTTCCGCCGTGACCGGAGCGCCATCGGGATCACCGCCAGCGCCGCGATCGTCACATCGTTCAGCGCGATGCTCTGGTACAACGCGCTGGCCACCCCTCTGGCCTTCATGGTTCTGGCCGTCGCGCTGCTCTGGCGCAACGAACTCGAGGGGGATGCATGAGTCCAGTGAAGACCGCACCGGCGGCGCTGACCGCCGGCGACGCCGCGCTCCGCACGCAGTACCTGAACGAGATCATCGCTCTGCTCTATCCCTCGGAGGGCGGCCCGACCGCCGAGTACTACGTGGTGCCGGACGCCCGCCGGCCGCGCCTGCTGGTGCCCGCCGGGTCCCGCAAGGTCGCGGCGGCGGCCGTGCGGCGCTACGCCGAGCCGCAGTCCCGGGGCGCGAAACTCAAGCGGGACGCGGTGGTCGCGGCCCTGCGCACGGGTGCCTCCGGCGTGCTGCTGCGAGACCGTGTACACGTTTCCGAGAGCGACAGCATCGACGCGCACCTGCGCGAGGCGCTCGGCCGGGACCTGGCCGTCAGCATCCACATCGGACCGGCGCGGGCCAACCGCAAGCCGGTGCTGCAGCTGATCAGCCCCGAGGGCGACACGTTCGGTTTCGCCAAGCTGGGCACCGGCCCGCTCACCCAGCGCCTGGTGCGCGCGGAGACCAATGCGCTGATCGCGCTCGGCCGCTCGGGCCTGACCAAGCTGACCGTGCCCACGGTGCTGCATGCCGGGCAGTGGCGCGGCCTGCAGGTGCTCGTGCAGTCGGCGCTGCCGGTGTGGCTGCCGCGGGCGCCGCTGACCCCGCGCCGGCTGGCGACCGCCATGGTGGACATCGCGGGCTGCTGCGGATATTCGGCCGGGCCGCTGGTCGGCAGCCCGTACTGGAGTGAGCTGCGGGGGCGGCTGGCGTCGGTGCAGGACCGGCCCGAGGGGGTCGCGCTGTGCGCGGCGGCCGAGCTGCTGGCCCAGCACTCCGGGAGCACCACCTTCCGGTACGGGGCGTGGCACGGCGACTGGGCGCCGTGGAACATGGCGAACCTGACCGACGCGCTGCTGGTGTGGGACTGGGAGCGCTTCGCTCAGGGCGTACCCGTGGGCTTCGACGCCGTGCATCACGAGCTGCAGCGACGCATCCAGTCGTCCGGCGACGCCGCCGGCGCGGTCGAGGCGACGGTTCGCCAGTCGGCGGAGCTGCTCGCCCCCTTCGGGGTGACCGCCGAGGGGCGTGAGCTCACCGCGCTGCTCTACCTGGTCGATCTGGCCGCCCGTTATCTGACCGACCGCCAGGCCGAGGCCGGCGCCCGCCTGGGCGTGCTGGGCACCTGGCTGCTGCCCGTGCTGATCCGCCGGGTCGAGGAGCTGTAGGAAATGAACGTCCGCAACCTGCCCGCGCCGATGAAGCGGGTCGTGCACCTGGGGTCCCGCTCGTACGGCCGGATCACCGCGCCCGCACGGATGACGCCGTCCTTCTTGATCTGCGGCGGGCAGCGCTGCGGCACCACGTCGCTGTACCGTGCGCTCGCCGCGCACCCGGCGGTGCTGAAGGCGGTGCTGCACAAGGGCGTGCACTACTTCGACACGTCGTATCACCGCGGCATGGCGTGGTACCGCGCACACTTCCCGCTCCAGCGGACCGGCGACCGGATCACCCAGAAGTACGGCGTGCGGGCGCAGACCTTCGAGTCGGCCCCGTATTACATGTACCACCCGCAGGCGGCCGCCCGGATCGCCCGCGACCTGCCCGGCACCAAGCTGGTGGTGCTGGTCCGGGACCCGGTCGAGCGGGCGTATTCGCAGCATCACCACGAGGTGGCTCGCGGCTTCGAGCAGGAGCGCGACTTCGGCAACGCGCTCGCGCTGGAGGCGGCCCGGCTGCACCGCCAGGAGGAGCGGC
>NZ_JBFAZH010000719.1:0-4064 GCF_040681735.1 Actinoplanes sp. NPDC051633
GGTGTGACCCGGCTGACCGGGTCCACTGATGGAGAGTGTTTCTATGGCCGGCCCGGATCCCGATCGAGAGGGTCACGTCAGAGTCGGCGCTCGTGCGGGCAAAGGCCTGCTGGGCAATGCGCAGCCGGCCGCCGGCAAGGTGCACACCGGGCAGTGGAGGCTGGACACCTTCGCCGAGCTGCGTCTGCTGCGCGCATCCCTGCGGCAAGCCGTCGCGGGGCAACCGTTGCCGGACAGTGCGGTGTTCGAGGACATCACGCAACGGCTGGCGATCGTGGCGACCGAGCTCGCCACCAACGCCATGGCACACACCCGGCCGCCCACGATGGTGCACCTCTTCCGCACCACCACGACGTACCTCGTCGAGGTGAAGGACAACGAGCCCTGGCTGCTTCCCCGGTTCGCCGACGAGGGCTACACCGGAGCCGGCGGGCTGGGCCTGCACATGGCCCGCAAGTTGTCCGTCGGCATGGGCTGGTACGCCGACAACGGCTCCAAGTACGTATGGGCCGAGGTAGCGATCTCGGTGGCCACGCCCTGGCCCCGCTGACGAGGTGCGCGGGCTCCGATCGGCCCTCGCGGGCCGTCCGGACGGCTAGGGTTCGGGCGTGGGCGCTCCGGGAGCCCGGCCTCTGCTGACGGCGAAGCTGTTGGTTCCCTCCGTGCGTCCCGGTGCGGTTGACCGGCCCCGGCTGCACCGGCATCTGGAGGCCGGCAGCGACTGCCGGCTGACCGTGGTCGTGGCGCCGGCCGGCTGGGGCAAGACGACGTTGCTGAGTGCCTGGGCGGCCGACCCGGCTCGCTCCCGCTGGGTGGCGTGGTTGTCGATCGACGAGTCCGACGACGAGCCGGTGCGGTTCTGGACCTACCTGCTGTCGGCGTTGGAGAGGGTCGCTCCCGAGCTGGCCGCCGACGCCCTGAGCGCTCTGCGCGCACCCGGCCTGGACCCGATCAGCCTGGCCGTCGACGCCCTGCTGAACGCGGCGACGGCTGCTCCCGGCGGGTACGTCCTGGTCCTCGACGACTATCACCTGCTCCGCGACCCGGCCATCCAGGAGAGCGTCGAGTTCCTGCTGAGCTACTTGCCGCCGGCGCTGCGTCTGATCATCGCCGCGCGGGCCGACCCGCCGCTGCCGCTGGCTCGGATGCGGGCCCGTGGTGTCCTGGCCGAGATCCGCGTCGACGCGCTGCGGTGCACGACGGACGAGGGCGTGGACCTCATCTCCGGCGTGGTGGAGGTCGGCGGGCAGACGGCGCGGGTGGCGGCCGAACGTACCGAAGGCTGGCCGGCCGGGCTGCAGCTGGCCGCACTGACCCTGCGGGGTGCCGCCGACCCCGCCGCTGCCGCCGGCCGGCTCAGCGGCGGCGAACGCCACCTGCTCGACTACTTCTCCAGCGAGGTGCTGCCCGGCATCGACGCCGGCCGGCGTGACCTGCTGGTCCGCGCGTCGGTGCTGGAACGGCTCTCGGGTCCGCTCTGCGATGCCGTCCTGCAGCGGGACGACTCGGCCGCCCTGCTGGAGTCGCTGGCCCGGGCGGATCTGTTCATCACGCCGCTGGACGAGCAGTGGTTCCGCTGTCATCGCTTGTTCCGGGACGTGCTGCGCCGCGAGCTGGCGGACTCCGCGCCCGGCGCCCGCGCGGAGTTGCTGGGCCGGGCGGCCGACTGGTTCCTGGCGCAAGGGCAGGTGGAACAAGCCGTCGAGCACCGGATCGCGGCCGGGGACGCTGCCGGGGCGCGGGAGCTGCTGCGCAGCCGTACCCGCTGGTTCATGGACCGCGGCGCGATGGGCGCCTTGCTGCGGCTCGGCGACGGCCTGCCCGGCGCCGAGGCCGATCCGTTGCTCTGCCTCGACCTGGCCCTGGCGGCCGCGGTGTCCGGCCGGGCCGGTCGCGCCATCGAGTGGCTCACCAGGGCCGAGCCGCACATCGCGAACGGTCCGGAGCCGGCTCCCGGCTGGCGCACGCTGCGGGCGTACGCGGACTGCACCTGGGCGATCTACGGCACCCTCGACGACGTCGAGGCGGCGCTGACCCATGCGCGCCGCGCCGTCGAGCTGGAGACCGACCCGGCTCTATGGGGCCACGTGGTCGCCCTCAACACCCTCGGCGGGGTGCTCCTCGGCGCCGGGCGGATCGCCGAGGCCGCCGAGGTTCTGCAGCAGGCGTGGCAGTTCCCCGTACGCCCGGATCTGCCGCCGTTGATGGTCCTGCAGACGGCCGGCCTGCTCGCCCTCGCCGTGGCGGAGCTGGGGGAGTCCGACCGGGCCTCCGCCGTGTGCGCCGCGGTGCGGGACATCGCGAGCGAGGCCGAGCAGGCCTGGGGCGAGGGGGCGGCCGCTGCGCTGGCGATGCTGCGGCTCGCCGAGGGCCGGCTGGCCCTGGTGCGGGACCCCACGGCGGCCGTCGCCCTGCTGGAGAGCGCCGTCCACCTGGCCCGGCACTGGGGCCACACCACCGTCCTGCTCGGCGGGCTGGCGAGCCTCGCCGCGGCGCAGTGGGCGACCGGTGACCGGGCCGGCGCCCGCCGCACCCTCGACCAGGCGCACGAGGTCAGCGACATCGAACAGGGCCGGCCGGTCGTGGTCCGTCAGCTGGCGGAGCTGGACGCGCGGATCGGCCGGGACGCGAGCCGCCTGGCGCGCAGCCGCCGCGAGCTGGTCGAGGACCTCACCGATCGCGAGCTGGCGATCCTGCGGGCGCTGCGCGGGCCGCTGTCGGCCCGGGAGATCGGCGGCGAGCTGCACCTGTCGATCAACACGGTGAAGGGCTACACGAAGAGCCTCTATCGCAAGCTCGGTGTGGTCACCCGGGACGAGGCGGTACGCCACGGGCACGACCTGGGCCTGATCTGAACGCAGAGGACGTAAGCGCGGGGACGTAACGGTCCACCCCGGGTGGTTCTCGCCCCGGTGTGGAACCGGCCCACCCACCCCGGCACGACAGTCCTTCCAGCAGCCCTCACCGGGAGGGCGCCGGGAGGGAGCCATGAGCTGCCGAATCACCGTGGCGGGTCCGCTCGGCGTGGCCGCCACCCGAGCCGTTCGAGCTCAGTACGGCCACGTCGTGCTGAGCACCCGCGAACCCGGCCGCCACACCGTGCTCACCCTGGACAGCCTCGACCAGCCCGCACTGCGGAGCCTGTTGACGCTGCTCTGGGACTTCGGGCACGACGTCATCGCCGTATCCACCCGAACCGTGCACAGCCGAACCATGGAGCAGATCCCATGAACACCGATCAGTCACCCGGCCGGAGCGCTTCGATGAACGAATCCACGAACGGGCGTACGGTGCTGGTCGCCGGCGCCACCGGCATGCTCGGCAGCGCGGTCGCGGCCGCACTGCACCGCACCGGAGCGGCGGTGACCAGCCTGTCCCGCAGCCCGGCCCGCGCCGCGATGCTGAGCGGCATCGCCGACACCGTCGTGCTCGGCGACGCGACCCGGCCGGAATCCCTGCGCGGCGCCTTCGACGGGGTCGACGCCGTCGTCTCCTGCCTGGGCGCGCCGATGGCGTTCCGCGGCGGCGACCGCCGCAGCTTCCGCGAGCTGGACACCGTGGCGAACGGCAACCTGATCCCGGCGGCCCGGGCGGCGGGGGTCCGGCGCTTCGTCTACGTCTCGCTGCTCGTGCGGCCGGCGTGGGCCGACACGGTGTACGTGCGGGCCCACGAGGAGGTCGTCGAACAGCTGGAGCGATCCGGCCTGTCGTACGGAGTCGTCCGGCCCACCGGCATGTTCCCGATCTTCGACCCGTTTCTGGCGATGGCCCGCCGCGGTATCGCCTGGATCCCCGGCGACGGGCGGGCACCGACCAACCCCGTCCACCCGTCCGAGGTCGCCGACGCCTGCCTGCACGTCCTCGACCACGAGGAGACCGGCTCGCTGATGGTCGGCGGACCGGAGATCCTCACCCGCCAGGAGATCGTCGAGCTGGCGTTCCGAGCGGTCGGCCGCAAGCCGCACATCCTGCACGTGCCGCGCCCCGCGCTGGTCGCCGGGTCCGCGCTGCTGCGACCGGTGCACCCCCGGCTCAGCGAAGTCACCGACTTCGCCTCCCGCGCG
>NZ_JBFAZH010000720.1:0-4046 GCF_040681735.1 Actinoplanes sp. NPDC051633
GCCTGCGCCATCGCCTGGAAGCCGTAGCAGATGCCGAAGACCGGCACCTCGCTGTCGAAGAGCGTCGCGTCCAGCCCGGGGGCGCCGGGTTCGTACACACTGGACGGCCCGCCGGACAGGATGATCGCCGCCGGGTCCTTCGCCAGCATCTCGTGCACCGGCATCGAGTGCGGGACGATCTCGGAGTAGACCCGGGCCTCACGCACCCGCCGGGCGATCAGCTGGGCGTATTGCGCGCCGAAGTCGACAACGAGCACGGGCCGGGGGGTCGTCATGCCGTGCGAGTTTACCGACGTCAGGGCAGCCAGGTCCGGGCCGGGGTGAGGCGTGTGTTGCCGAGGGAGTCGGTGGCCTGCACCTGCACACGGACGGTCTTGGTCACCCCCACGGCGAACGCGTACGTCGAGCCGGCCTTGCCCAGGACGACCCGGCCGTTGACGATCAGCCGGAGCCCGGCAACGCCGGCCGGGTCGGTGGCGCGCACCGCGATCACCGCACGCCTGGTGTGCGCGCCGTTGGCCGTCGCCGAGGTCACGGCGATCGCCGGCCCGGTGTTGTCCGCCCAGACGGTCCGGTTCGCGATGGTGACGTTGCCCGCCCGGTCGTACGCGCGCAGCTGCAGCGTGATCGTGCCGTTGTACCCGGCCGACGCCCAGCGGAAGGCGTAGGGCGCGGCGGCGTCGGTGCCCAGGAGCCTGCCGTTGGCCAGCAGCTGCACCTTGGCCACGCCGGTGTCGTCGGTCGCCGCCACCCCGACCGTGACGAAGCCGTGCACGGTGGCCGACGCGGCGGGCGAGCGGAACGCCACGGCCGGCATGGCCTTGTCGACGGTGAGCGCGGCCATCGAGCCCAGCGCGGCGGCCGCGTCGACCCGGCCCGAGGTGGCGGCGACCCAGTTGCCGGCCAGCTTGGCGGCGGAGAGGGTGAGGGCCTGCCGGATCCGCGCCGCGGACGGCGCCGGGCTGGTCGAGGCGAGCAGCGCCGCGACCCCGGAGGCGAACGGCGTCGCCGAGGAGGTGCCGCAGAAGTTGGCGAGCACGCCGGCCACGTCCTGCGCCGGGTTGCAGCCGGGCGCGGCCAGGTCGACCCACGAACTGCCGTAGTTGGACCACGGGTAGCGGGCGTCGCCCGGTGTCGAGGCGCCCACCGCGAGCACGCTCGCGATGGCAGCCGGGAAGTGCAGCGCGGAGCTGCCGGAGTTGCCGGCCGCGGCAATGACCAGGGAGCCCTTGGCGGCGGCGTACGCCACCGCGTCGCGCAGCAGCTGGCTGTCCGCGCTGCCGCCGAGCGACAGGTTGATGATGTCGGAGCCCTTGTCCGCCGCGTACCTGATGCCCGCGGCGATGTCGCTGTACGACCCGCTGCCGCCCGCGCCGAGCACCTTCACCGGCAGGATCTTGCAGTACCAGCAGATGCCGGCGACGCCGATGCCGTTGTTCGCGGTGGCCGCGATCACGCCCGCGGTCATCGTGCCGTGGCCGTCGTCGTCGGTCGGGTCGTTGTCGTCGTTGACGAAGTCGTATCCGGGGAGGATCCGCGGAGCCAGGTCGGGCAGCTTCTTGACGCCGGTGTCGACCACGGCGACGGTGACCGACGAGGCACCGCGGGTGACGCCCCAGGCGGTGTTGACGCGGGTCTTGGCGATGCCCCACTGGGAGCCGTAGGACGGGTCGGCCGGGGTGATCGCGGCGGCCCGGGCGATGTGGTCCGGCTCCACGTACGCGACCGACGGGTCGGACCGCAGCTCCGCGGCCACCTCGCCGGCCCGGCTGCGCGGCACGTCGACGGTGATCGCGCCGGGCTGGGCGCCGGTCTCGGTGGCCTCCGGGGGCAGCTCGCCGACCGCGCCGCGTACGCCGACGACCAGCGGCACCGACGTCTCGGCCGCGGTGGCCGGGGCGGGCACGCCGGTCAGCGCGACACCGCCGACCAGGGCAAGCAGGACTGCCGAGAACCGCATCTTTCCCCCGTTCGCCCGGTCGGGCGATCCGGCCGGTTCCTCCACGGTCGCGGGGTGACGCGGCAGCCACCGGACCCGTCCGGGAGCGATCGAGTTGCGGCTTGCTGATCTACTGTTCACCTCATGCCGAGAAGACGGGTGTTGTGGCTGGCGACCGCGGTCGCAGCCGTTCTGGTGATCGCCGGTGCGGGCCTCGCATACGCCCTGACCTCGCGGAACGACTCGCCGCCCACGGCTGCGCCGTCCGCCGCGCCCTCGGTGGCGCGGACCTCGGCCAGCCCGGCCCCATCGCCGGGCGCCGATATCACCGGCCCGCTCGACCTGCTGCTGGTCGGCGTCGACACCCGGGTCACGATCCCGGACTGGGAGCCGCACGCGGACTCCATCATGGTGATGCACGTCGAGGCGGATCTGCGGTCGGCCTACCTCACCTCGCTGCCGCGCGATCTGCGGGTGAGCATGCCCGCGTTCGCGCCGGCCGGCTTCCCCGGCGGCCGCTACAAGATCACCGAGGCGATGAGCCGCGGCTCCCGGGTGCCCGGCAGCAAGAAGCCGAACCCGGAGCAGGGTTACCAGCTGCTCAGCCGGGTGGTCTCGTCGTACACCGGCATCAAGAAGTTCCACGCCGGGGCGGTCCTCACCTTCACCGGTCTGAGCCGGCTGACCGACGCGCTCGGCGGCGTCACCATGCGCATCGACACCAAGGTGCTGTCGCAGCACCGCAAGCCGGACGGCACGTTGCGGCCGATGCGGCCGGGCGGCGGCGGATACACCGGCCCGCAGGCCACCTATCTGCCCGGCAGCCGGACGCTGGTCGGCTGGCAGGCGCTGGACTACGCGCGGCAGCGGTACGGCCTGAAGAACGGCGACTACGACCGGCAGCGCCACCAGCGGCAGCTCGTCGCCGCGCTGCTGGCCAAGGCGGCGTCGTCGGGGCTGGCGACCGACCAGCCGAAGCTGGACGCCGTGCTCCGGGCGATGGGCGACACGCTGGTCTACGCCGGCGATCGCAGCCCGGTCGAGTACGCGTACGCGGTCCGTGATCTGGAACCGAGCGGGATCACCCTCGTCGGTCTGCCGGGCGACTCGGTGCTCAGCGGCGGCGGATACCTGGGCGAGCAGTTGCTGCCGGTCGGGCGCGCGTATTTCAAAGCCGTCGCGCAGGGCCGCGTCGCCGCGTTCGTCGCCGCGCACCCCGAACTGGTCAATAAGTAGGTTTCGTGCCGCCGAACAGCCAGGCCTGGAAGAACGGGTCCAGATCCTTGCCGGAAATCTTCTCCGCGGCGGCGAGGAAGTCCTGAGTGGTCGCGTTCCCGCCGGCGCGCTCGGCGGTCCACGACTTGAGCAGTTTGAAGAACGCGTCGTCGCCGATCGTCTTGCGCAGCGCGTGCACGGTCATGCCGCCACGCTGATAGACGGCCTCGCCGAACAGGTCGCCCGGGCCCGGATCGCCGGGCGGCTTCGACCAGTCGAAGTTCGCGTAGCGGCGTTGGAAGATCGACTCCGCGGTGGTCAGGTCCTGGTGCTCGGACCACAGCCATTCGGCGTACGTGGCGAAGCCCTCGTTGAGCCAGATGTCCTGCCAGCGCTCGAGCGCCACGCTGTCGCCGAACCACTGATGGGCGAGCTCGTGCGCGACGACGCCGGTGTTCTCGCCGCCGGTGAAGAAGACGTTGCCGTAGACCGGCCGCGACTGGGTCTCCAGCGCGTAACCGACCCGCTCGTCGTCGAGCACGACGCCGCCGTAGGAGTCGAACGGGTACGGGCCGAACACCGTCTCGAGGTAGTCGGCGACCCGGCCGGTCGCGCCGATCGACCGGTCCGCCGGACCGTCCGCGGGCAGTGACTCCGAGATCGCCGAGATCATCGGCTTGCCCTTGTGCTGGGTGGTCTCGACGCGGTATTTCCCGATCGCCACGAAGCTCAGGTAGGAGGCCATCGGCTTGTCCTCGGTCCAGCTCCAGGTGGCGCGGCCGGCCGCCTTGACCGTCCTGCCCGGGACGCCGTTGCTCAGCACCGAGAGCCCGTCGGGCACGCTCATCCTCAGCCGGAAGGTCGCCTTGTCGCTCGGGTGGTCGTTCACCGG
>NZ_JBFAZH010000721.1:0-4045 GCF_040681735.1 Actinoplanes sp. NPDC051633
GATGTCGTCGGGCCCCGGCTGCCCGCCGACCGCCGCGAGCGCGGCACGCCCGGCCGGCGACGGCGTCAGCGGTGCCCGCAGCTGCAGGCCGCGCACTCCGGAGAGCAACTCAACGGCGAGCAAGGTGGTCAGGTTGTCGAGCACGGTCCGCAGCTTCTTGGTCGCTGCCCAGCCCATCGAGACGTGGTCCTCCTGCATGCCGCTGGTCGGCAGCGAGTCGACCGACGCGGGCGCGGCCAGCCGGCGGTTCTCCGCGACGATGCCGGCCGCCGTGTACTGCGCGATCATCAGGCCCGAGTTCACCCCGGCGTCCGGTGAGAGGAACGGTGGCAGGTCGCGGTTGCGGGTCACGTCGAGCAGCCGGTCCACCCGGCGTTCGGCGATCGCGCCCACCTCGGCGGCCGCGATGGCCAGGAAGTCGGCGGCGAACCCGAGCGGCGCGCCGTGGAAGTTGCCGGTCGACTCGACCCGGCCGTCGGTCAGCACCACCGGGTTGTCCACCACCGAGCGAAGCTCCCGCTCGGCGGTCTCGCGGATGAAGGCGAGCGTGTCGCGGGCGGCGCCGGCCACCTGCGGGGCGCAGCGCATCGAGTACGCGTCCTGCACAGCGTGCGCGAGGTCGTCGCGGTGCGAGTCCATGATGGCCGAGTTCTGCAGCAGCCGATGGATGTTCGCGGCCGACGCGGCCTGGCCGGGGTGCGGCCGGATCGCGTGCAGCTCGGGCAGGAACGGCCGCTCCGAGCCGAGCATCGCCTCGATGGAGAGCGCCGCGGTGACGTCCGCCATGGCCAGCAGGTGTTCCGCGTCCTCGATCGCGAGCAGCAGCATGCCGAGCATCCCGTCGGTGCCGTTGATCAGCGCCAGACCCTCCTTGGCGGCGAGCCCCAGCGGCTCGAGCCCGGCCGAGTGCAGCGCCTCGGCGGCCGACGCCCGCGCGCCGTCCTTGCCGACGACCCAGCCCTCGCCCAGCAGCGTCAGCGCGCAATGGGCCAGCGGCGCCAGGTCACCCGACGCGCCCAGCGAGCCGTGCTCCGGCACCCACGGTGTGATGCCGGCGTTCAGCAGATCGACCATGCGCTCCGCCAGCACCGGCCGCACCCCGGACAGGCCGAGGGCGAGCGAGCGGACCCGCAACAGCATCATCGCCCGGACGGTCTCCCGCGGCATCGGCGCGCCCACCCCGGCGGCGTGGGACCGGATCAGAGCATGCTGCAGCTCGGCCCGCCGCTCGGGCCTGATCCGCGTGTTCGCCAGCGCGCCGAACCCCGTCGAAACCCCGTAGACGGGCCGGCCCGACGCCTCGATCCCGTCCACGATGGACCGGCTCCGGGCCATCACCTCGATGGTCTCGCCGGTGATCTCGACCTTCGCGTCGTGGCGCGCCACCGCGACCACGTCGGCACTGGTGACCCCGGAGGGCCGGATGAGGACAGTCATTGCTTCACTCCGTGCTGCAGGACGTGTTCGACGAGCGGAACACCGGGCCGGTAAGCCAGGTGCAGGTGTGAGGGGGCGTCGAGAACGAGCAGGTCCGCCCGGTCGCCGACCCGCAGGTGGCCGATGTCGCCGCGGCGCAGCGCTGCCGCCCCTCCCGCGGTCGCGGCCCACAGCGCCTCGGCCGGCGTCAAGCCCATCTCGCGCACGGCCAGGGCGATGCAGAACGGCATCGACGAGGTGTAGGACGAGCCGGGGTTGCAGTCGGTCGCCAGCGCCACGGTCACGCCGGCGTCCAGGAGCCGGCGGGCGTCGGGGAAGGGCGAGCGGGTGGAGAACTCGGCGCCGGGCAGCAGCGTCGCCACGGTTTCGCTGCTTGCCAGGGCGTCCACGTCCTCATTCGACAGGTGGGTGCAGTGGTCGGCACTGGCGGCCTTCAGCTCGACGGCGATCTGCACGCCCGGGCCCGGCGCCAGCTGGTTGGCGTGGATGCGCGGCCGGAGACCTTTCGCGACACCGGCGGCGAGGATCGTGCGTGCCTGCTCGCCGGTGAAGGCGCCGCGGTCACAGAAGACGTCGATCCACTTGGCGTAGGGCAGGGCCGCGTCCAGCATCGGACCGGTGACCAGGCCGACGTAGTCGTCGCCGCCGGGGTTCACGTGCGCGCCGAGGAAGGTGGTCTCGTCGCTGAACTCGCGGGCGATGCGCAGGCTCCGGGCCTCGTCCTCGGTGGTGAGGCCGTACCCACTCTTGATCTCGATGGTGGTCGTGCCCTGCCGCCGCGCCTCGCCGACGAGCCGTCTCGTGTTGCTGCGCAACACATCGTCGCCGGCCGCTCTGGTCGCGGTGACCGTCGTCATGATGCCCCCACCGGTGTACGGGCGGCCGCCCATCCGCGCCGCGAACTCGGCCGCGCGGTCCCCGGCGAAGACGAGGTGCGCGTGGCTGTCCACGAAGCCCGGTACGACCGCCTTGCCGTCCGCATCGAGCCGCTCGTCGGCGGCCGGCGCCTCTCCCTGCGAGCCGACCCACGCGACCCGTCCGTCCTCGACGACGAGCGCGGCCCTTGTCCGCGCCGGCCCGTCGTTGGTGACCAGCTCGCCGATCCGGTCGATGAGCAGGCTCATGACAGCGCCTCCGTCAGCGCCGCCGCCACGTCGAAGGCGTTGTGCGCGCCGCCGGTCACCACCGGCCGCCCGTCCACGATCACGTCCGTGACGTCGGCCGCGGTGGCGGCGAAGACCGCCTGCTGCGGATCGACCCCGGCGGTACGCACGCCGTCCAGCGACACCGCCACGAGATCGGCGCGGCACCCGGCGCGGATCGCTCCCGCGTCGTCCCAGCCGATCGATGAGTGGTTCGCGGCCACCGCGATCAGCTCCGCCGCCGTGAAGGCGCCGCGCCGCTGCGACCCGAGCCGCTCGTTCATCTCCAGGCCCTGCGCCTCGGCGAAGTGGTCGATCACCGCGTGGCTGTCGCTGCCCAGGGACAGCGGGCTGCCCGCGTCGGCGAGCACCCGGGCCGGGCCGATCCCGTCGGCCAGGTCCCGCTCGGTGGTGGGGCAGAAGCAGGCGCCGGTGCCGCTGCCGCCGATGGCCTTGACGTCGTCGTCGGTGAGGTGCGTGGCGTGCACGACGGTGGTGCCCGGGCCGAGGATCCCGGTGCGGCGCAACAGCTCCGTGGGTGTGCACCCGTGCACCGCCTGGCACTGCTCGTTCTCGGCGGGCTGCTCGGAGAGGTGGATGTGCAGCGGCCGCCCGGTGATCAGCGCCAGATCCACGGCGGGGACCGCGCGCACCGAGTGCGCCGCCGCGCCGATCCGGGCGTGGCCGCTGGGTTGCAGGGCGCCCACCCGGTTCGTCCAGGCGTCGACGGACCCGTCGCTGAACCGCCTCTGCACGCCCTCGACCGGGCGTCCGTCCACCCGGGACGTGAGGTAGAGCGTGTCGAGCAGGGTGATCCGGATGCCGGCGTCGCGGGCGGCGGCGATCAGCGCGTGGCCCATCGCGTTCGGGTCGTCGTAGGGTGTGCCGTCCGGGCTATGGTGCAGGTAGTGGAACTCGCCGACTGCGGTGATCCCGGCCAGCACCATCTCGCCGTAGACGGCCCTGGCCAACCGGTAGTACCGGTCCGGGTTCAGGCCGGCCGCCACCCGGTACATGAGGTCGCGCCACGTCCAGAAGCTGCCGCGCCCGACGTGGGTGCGGCCCCGCAGCGCGCGGTGAAAGGCGTGCGAGTGAGCGTTGGCGAAGCCCGGCAGCACGAGCCCGCGCAGTCGGGTGGCGCCGCTGACGGCTCCCCGAGTCGCGACCTCCCGGATGCGGCCGTCCTCGACGGTGATCAGGACGTCCGGCTCGACCTTGCCGTCGACGAAGGCGTGGTCCGCCGCGTACACCGTCATGTCAGCTCCCCGAGCACCGCGGCCAGAGCCTCGACGCCGGCCTCGCAGTCGTCGTCGGAGGCGTGCTCGGCGGGGGAGTGCGACACGCCCGTCGGGTTGCGGACGAAGAGCATCGCGGCCGGGACGTGGGCCGAGAGCACCCCGGCGTCGTGGCCGGCGCCGGTCGGCAGGATCGGCGCGTCGCCCAGCAGCCGGGACAGCCGCTCGGCC
>NZ_JBFAZH010000722.1:0-4041 GCF_040681735.1 Actinoplanes sp. NPDC051633
GCCACATCCCCGACACCCCCGGCTACCACGACCGGCTCCAAGAGATCACCGGCGGCTATCACGACCGGTTCCTCGCCCTGGATACCGCTGTCGACGCCCACCACCCCCGGGAGCCGCACCACCACCTGGCCTGGATTGTCGTGCACCCGGACCGGCAAGGCCGCGGCTACGGCTCCGCCCTGCTCCACTACCACCACACCACCTATCTCGACGGCGACAACGGCGCCCGCCTCCCCGCCTACCTGGAAGCCACCGGCGAACGCAACCAGTGGCTCTACAAACGCCACGGCTACACCTCCCTGCCGCCATTCCCGATCGCCCCCGGCGCGCCCTACCTGCGGCCGATGTGGCGCGACCCGCACTGACCTAACCCCAAGCCCCGGCAGCATCCGGTTCCCTTCAGAGGGACTGCCGGGCAACCGGGCCGAGCCGGCCCCCATCTCCCCGCGCTCGGCCCGCCCGGGGCGCGGCGTCATGCCCGAGGCAGCCCGACGCCGCGCCCCACCCACTCATATGACACTCCGCTCATTGAAGGGACGCCGCGATGGTCGGACCGCAGCAAGGTCCGCAGCAGGGCCCACAGCAGAACCCGCAGGACGGGCCGCACCTGGACGCCGACACGGTCGCGCCGGCCCGGCGCTACGACTACCTGCGCGGCGGCAAGGACAACTTCGCCGCCGACCGCGCCGCCGGCGACGCCATGCGCGAATTGTTCCCCGACATCGGCGTGACCCTGGCCGAGAACCGGAACCTGGTCCTGCGCGTCGTCCGCCACCTCGCCACCACGTGCGGTGTCCGACAGTTCGTCGACATCGGGTTCGGCATCCCCCAAGGCCCCTGCGTGCACGACGTCGCCCAGGCCGCCGATCCGACCGCCCGGGTGCTGTACGTCGACAACGACCCGCTCGTGCTCGTCCACGGCCGCGCCCTCATGCTCAGCCACCCCGCCGGCAAAGTTGACTTCCTCCAAGGCGACGTCCTCGACCCGGGCTCGATCCTGGCCAGCACCGCCTACCGGGATCTCATCGACCCTGGCGAGCCGGTCGCGTTACTGCTGTTCGCGGTCCTGCACTTCATCGACGACGACACCCGCGTCCTGCGGGCAGTCCGCACCCTCATCGAGGCGCTGCCCGCCGGCAGCTACCTCGCCGTCAGCCACGGCACCACCGACTTCCTCACCCCCGACCAACTCTCCATCGCGGCCCGGCTACTCGACGACCCCCGCCAAGGCACCCTCCGGCCACGCACCCAAGATCAGATCGCCGCACTCCTAACCGGACTGGAGCTGGTCGACCCGGGCATCGTCGCGACCATCCGCTGGCACCCCGAGCTCGACCCGGCACCCGCGCCGCACCTGGGCGACACCGCCGCCAGCGTCTACGCCGCACTGGCCCGCAAACCCTGACCCCGACCCACCAGCCGAGACCCCTTGAGGACCACCTTGCCGTCCCTACCCACCGCCCGCGAGCACCTACTGACCACCGGCACCACCAGCGCATACCGGCACACAATCATGCAGGGCGTCGACCTGGTAGCCCACCGCATCGCCGGCACCACCCGACCGTGCACCGGCATCAGCCCCGAAGCCCTCCAGCCTGTGGTGCAGGGCGTCGACCTCGACCGACCACTCGGCTCCGCGGCCGATGTCCTCGCCGAGCTCGAGGACGTCTACCTGCGCGACGCTGTCTACTTCCACCACCCGCGCTACCTGGCCCACCTGAACTGCCCGGTGGTCATCCCGGCGCTGCTCGGGGAGGCGGTGCTCAGCGCGGTCAACTCCTCGATGGACACCTGGGACCAGAGCGCCGGCGGCACCCTGATCGAGCGCCGGATCATCGAGTGGACCGCCGGGCGGATCGGGCTCGGCGCGCTGGCCGACGGCGTGTTCACCAGCGGCGGCACCCAGTCCAACCTGCAGGCGATGCTGCTCGCCCGCGAGGAGAGCGGCCCCGGCCGCAAGCGGATCCTCGCCTCCGCGGCCGGCCATTTCAGCGTGCAGAAGTCGGCGAAACTGCTCGGCCTCGACCCCGATGCGGTGATCGTCGTGCCCACCGACCGGCAACGGCGGATGTCCGTGACCGCGCTGACCGACGCGCTGCTCGGCTGCTTCGAGCGAGGCGACACCGTGATGGCCGTGGTGGCCACCGCCGGCACCACCGACTTCGGCACCATCGACCCGCTGCCCCAGATCGCCGAGCTGTGCACCGCGTTCCGGGCCTGGCTGCACGTCGACTCCGCGTACGGCTGCGGGCTGCTCGTCTCACCCACCCGCCGGCACCTGCTGGCCGGCATCGAGCTGGCCGACTCGGTCACCGTCGACTACCACAAGTCGTTCTTCCAGCCGGTCAGCTCCAGCGCCCTGCTGGTCCGCGACGGCACCACGCTGCGGCACGCCACCTACCACGCCGACTACCTCAACCCCGTCACCGCCGGCGAACGCGTCCCCAACCAGGTCGACAAGAGCCTGCAGACCACCCGCCGCTTCGACGCGCTCAAGCTGTGGATGACCCTGCGCATCATGGGCCCGGACGCCATCGGTGAGTTGTTCGACGAGGTGGTCGACCGGGCGGCCGAGGCGTACGACCTGCTCGCCGAGGACCCCCGCTTCGAGGTGGTCGCCCGTTCCGACCTGTCCACCGTCGTGTTCCGCTACCGGCCCGCCGACCCGTCCCTGACGGATGCGGCCAACCTGCACGCCCGCGAGGCCCTGGCCGCCTCGGGCGCCGCCGTGGTCGCCGGCACCAAGGTGGACGGCCGCCACCACCTGAAGTTCACCCTGCTCAACCCGGCCACCACCCGCGCCGACATCGAGCACGTCCTCGAGCTCATCGCCGACCACGCGGCCGCATTCGCCGCCCGGCCTACCTTCCCGATCCCCGCATGAGCTCGGGCACCACGGGGAGAAGCTCATGAATGTCGACGCTCTCGCCGCTGCGGTCGAGGACGGCAGCGTCGACACGGTGCTACTGGGCTTCACCGACATGCAGGGCCGGCTGCAAGGAAAACGCCTGCACGGCCGGCACTTCCTCGACGACGTAGCCACCAGCGGCAGTTCGGCGTGCACCTACCTCCTGGTCGCCGACGCCGAGATGATGGTCCAGGGCAGGTACGCCACGACGCAATGGGATACCGGATACGCCGACATGGTCATGCGCCCGGATCTGGCCACGCTGCGGTCAGTGCCGTGGCAGCCCGGCACCGCGATGGTCCTCGCCGATCTGGAGACGACCGGTGGCGAGCCGGTCTACGTGTCGCCGCGGCAGATCCTGCGCCGCCAGCTGGACCGGCTCGCCGCGCTCGACCTGACGGCATATGGTCTTGCCGGGCACGGACTTACTGCTTATGCGGGCACCGAGCTGGAGTTCGTGCTCTACAAGGACTCCTACGAGCAGGCGTTCGACAAGCATTACCGCGACCTGATCCCGGCGAACCAGTACAACGTCGACTACTCGCTGCTGGGCACCGCCCGGGTCGAGCCGCTGCTGCGGCGCATCCGCAACGACATGTACGGCGCCGGGCTGCTGCCGGAGTCGGCCAAGGGCGAGTGCAACTTCGGCCAGCACGAGATCGCGTTCCGCTACGACGAGGCGCTCAAGGCTGCGGACAACCACGTGATCTACAAGAACGGCGCCAAGGAGATCGCCGCGCAGGAGGGCATGGCCTTGACGTTCATGGCCAAGCCCAACGAGCGGGAGGGCAACTCCTGCCACATCCACTTCTCGCTGCGAAATGCCGAGGAGAGCGGCGGGGACGGCAGGTCGGCGATGCTGGGCGACGGGCCGGCGCATCTGTCGGTGACCGGGCAGCGGGTGCTGGCCGGTCTGCTGGCCACGATGCGCGAGTTCAGCGTGTTGTTCGCGCCGAACATCAACTCCTACAAGCGGTACGCGCCGGGTTCGTTCGCGCCGACCGCGTTGCGTTGGGGGGTGGACAACCGCACCTGCGCGCTGCGGATCGCCGGGCACGGGCAGGGGATGCGGGTGGAGAACCGGGTGCCCGGCGGCGATGTGAACCCGTACCTGGCGATCGCGGCGCTGATCG
>NZ_JBFAZH010000723.1:0-4038 GCF_040681735.1 Actinoplanes sp. NPDC051633
GGCCGAGCAGCAGCACCCGCTCGCCGTGCCCGATGCGCAGGTCGACGTCCCGGACCGCCCAGGCGCGGCGACCGGCGTGCCGCCACCCGAACCCGCGAAGCTCAACCTGCGCCACGGGCTAGACCAGCGCCCTGTCCCGGCCCGCCGCGAAGCGGTCCAGCACCCCGGTCTGCGCCAGCGCCCTGGTCAGCGCGGCGCTGCCCAGCCCGGCGATCACCAGGGACGACACCGCGACGATCAGGATGTACGGCAGGCGCATCGACGTCCAGGACGTGTCGCCGTACCAGACCAGGGCGTCGTAGACGGCGGCCACGACGCCGGCCAGCGCCGCCGCCAGCAGGGCCACGGGCAGACGCCAGACCTTGTACGCGAACGCGGCGAAGGCCAGCTCCGCGCCCAGCGCCTCGAGCGGCCCCTGCACCACGATCGTCCAGCCCCAGCTCGTGCCGATCGCGACCGACACCAGGGAGGCGAGGGTCAGGGTGTAGAACGCGGCACCCGGTTTGCGCACGATCAGGCCGCCCAGCACCGCCGGGACCAGCCACATGCCGTAGATCACGGCCCGGCCGGGCAGCGGGATGGCGTCGGCCGGCCCGTTCCACAGCAGGCCCCACGCCCAGAAGATCACGCCGAACGCGACGGCGACGATCGAGGCGATCACGATGTCGATGGTGCGCCAGCGGTAGTGCCCGGCTTGGTGCTTCATGGTGTACCTCCCAGGGGTACCGGGAGGAGACGTACAGTGAGACTGACCGAACTCCCTGCGCTGGCATTACCCAGATCAGGTTCGAGGGTCTGCGGATTTCACCCGCACTCTCAGCGCTGTGCGCTCCCCTGTCGGATTGCTTAGTGTTCACGTGACGCTAACACCGCGAAGGGGAGGCCATCAATGCAGGTTGCCGCTCGGGGGTTGACCTTCGACGTCAAGGTCGAGGGTCCGCCGGACGGATCACCCGTTCTGCTCCTGCACGGGTTTCCGCAAGATCACCGGGAGTTCGACCTCATCCTCCCCAGGCTGCACGCCGCCGGCCTGCGCACGATCGCGTACGACCAGCGCGGGTACGGTCCGCGGCCGCCGGGCGTCGAGGCTTACCGGTTGTCCGAGGCCGCGGCCGATGCGATCGCGATCCTGGACGAGCTGAACGTCCCGCGGGCCCACGTGATCGGCCACGACTGGGGAGCGCAGGTGGCGTGGATCCTGGCCGCGTCGCATGCCGACCGGCTCGAGACGCTCACCGCGGTCTCCGTGCCGCACCCGCGGGCCCTGGGGCTGGCGCTGCGGGCCCGGCCGTCGCAGAAGGCACGGTTTGCGTACATGGGGGTGTTCCGCTCGCCGATCGCGGAGCGGCTGCTGCTGGCCCGCAACGGCGCGGTGCTGCGGGCGATGATGAGCGCGATCGGTGACCGCGCCGGCCTGTACGCGGACGCCATGCGTGAGCCGGGGCGGCTGACCGGCGCGCTGAACTGGTACCGGGCGCTGTCCCGCGACCAGCTCGCCGCCGTCGGCACGATCACCGTGCCGACCACCTACGTCTGGAGCGACAAGGATCCGGTGGTCGGCCTGACCGCGGCGCTGCGGACCGCCGACTGGGTGGAGGCCGACTACCAACTGGTCGCCCTCAAGGGGATCGGGCACTGGGTGCCCGAGGAGGCTCCGGGTGCGCTGGCCGACGCCGCGCTGGCGAGGATCGGCGTTTGACCATCGTCCCCGGAGGGAACGGTTGCGTCACCTTTGGTTCATGGGGAGGTAACCGTGGCGCAAGAGAAGTCGCGCATGCCCAACGAGTCGGAAAAACAACGCTGGGACCGCAACTTCGCCGACCTGCTGCAGGAACTGCGGGTCGCACAGACGGGCGTCCAGATCCTCTTCGCGTTCCTGCTGACGCTGCCGTTCAGCAACGGCTTCCCCAAGACGACGGCGTTTCAGAAGGACACGTACGTCGTCGCGCTGATCTCCGCCGCCTTCGCCACCGCGCTGATCATCTCCCCGGTCGCGTTCCACCGCGCGCTCTTCCGCCAGGGCCGCAAGCCGGAGCTGGTCCGATACTCGCACCGGGTGGCGACGTGGGGACTCGCCTGCATGCTGGTCTCCATGGTCAGCAGCGTCCTGCTGATCACCGACTACCTGCTCAGCATCTGGGCCGCGCTGATCATCACGGTGATCACCGGGGCGTGGTTCCTGTTCTTCTGGGTGATCCTGCCGGCGATCCGTCGCAACTGGGGCGAGGACGACGACAACGACGGCGTCATGGACGACGCCCCGAAGGGCGCAACCCCAAGTCCTTGAGCTCCAGCGCGGCCAGGGCGTCCACTGCGGACTCGTCGCCGTTGCGCCACGCCTGGGCGATGTCGGGGCCGAGCGCGGTCAGCCGGTTCAGCGGCTGCGACGCGAGCGCGCGCAGGGCGAGCAGGTCGCGCCCGGCCGGCTGGTCGCGCACCGACTTCGCGACGCCGGCCCGCCGGATCCACTTCACCCGCGCCGGCAGCCACAGGAACAAGACCAGTGCCAGGGGTACGGCGACCAGCAGCAACGCCAGCACCAGAGCGAGGTTCCCGACGATCTCCTGCTGGTCGCGCCCGGCCTCGGCCAGCGACCGGGCCGCCTCGGCCGCCCTGGTGAACGGCGCGGTCAGATCGTCGCCGACCAGTGGGACCCGGCCCACCTTGGAGCCGGCGTCGGCCAGGTTGTCGGCGATGCCGCCGCCGGCGCTCTCCAGCTTCTGCCCGGGCACGCCCAGCTTGAGGACCAGGTCGTGCACCCAGACTCCGGCCCGGATCCAGGCGTAGACCCAGATGATGACGAGGATGTCGGTGAGCAGTTGACGGATCGCGACGGGTAGCCGATCGGCATACATGCCTACTGCTTAGCGCATTCGGGGCATGTTCCGAAGATCTCCAACGTGTGCGAGACGTCTTTGAAACCGTGCTTCTCGGCGACCCGGTCGGCCCAGCTCTCCACCGCCGGGCCCTCCACCTCGACGGTCCGGCCGCAGGACCGGCACACCAGGTGGTGATGGTGACCCTGGCTGCACCGGCGGTAGAGGTGCTCACCGCCGGGCGGGCGCATCACGTCGATCTCGCCCGCGTCGGCCAGGCCCTGCAGGGTGCGGTAGACGGTGGTCAGCCCCACCCGCTCGCCGCGGGCACGCAGCATCGCGTGCAGATCCTGGGCACTGTGGAAGCCCTCGACATCGGCCAGCACCGCGCTGACCGCGGTGCGCTGCTTGGTGTTGCGGACCACATCATTGGTCACGACCCGGCCTCCCTCGCATGGCTCACCGCATCCGCGACGATGTGCGCGACGTGATCGTCCACCAGTGAGTATGCGATCTCCCGGCCGCGCCGGGCGCCGCGCACCACACCGGCGCCGCGCAACACCCGCAGGTGCTGCGAGACCAGCGGCTGCGGCGCGCCGAGCGTCTCCACCAGCTCGTGCACGCAGCGCTCGCCCGCCCCCAACTCTGCCACGATCGCCACCCGGATCGGCGCCGACAGGGCCCGGAGCAGTTCCCCGGCGCCCTCATAGGCCTCGTAACCCGGCTTGGTGTCAGCCATGGAGCACCACGTCCGGAGGCTCGGCGCTGACCGGCGCCCGCTTGGTCCGGCGCAGCGCGCCCGCCGCGGTCAGCGCCAGGAAGACGACCAGCGCGACGATGACGATCGTGGCGCCCGGCGCGGTGTCCAGCTCGGCGGAGACCAGCACGCCCGAGGCGGCCGCGACCAGGCCCACGCCCATGGCGACCGCCATCGTGGTCCGGAAGCCGCGGGAGACCTGCTGGGCCGCCGCCACCGGCACCACCATCAGCGCGCTGACCAGCAGCAGGCCGACGGTCCGCATGGCGATCGTGACGGTCACCGCGGTGGTCACCGCTATCAGCAGGTTGAGCGTGCGGACCGGCAGGCCGGACACCCGCGCGTACTCCTCGTCGTCGCTGACCGCGAACAGCGCCGGGCGCAGCAGCAGCATCGCGGCCAGCACCGCGACGCCGAGCACGGCGATCACCACCAGGTCGCCCGCCGATGTGGTGGTGAGCGAGC
>NZ_JBFAZH010000724.1:0-4028 GCF_040681735.1 Actinoplanes sp. NPDC051633
GGGCGGTCAACCCGGACGCGTCGGGGACCGGGCGGACGAAGGTCGCGCCGCCGTAGTTCCCGTCGCGGGCCGAGGCGATACCGTCCAGGCCGGGCATCGCGTGCCGGCCGATCTGCAGCGGCTCGTACCCGCTGGGCACGTATCCCACCGTGAACGGCAGCGTGGCGGGCCTCGGTGCGCTCGGCTTCAGGCCGGCCACCAGCTCGCTCAGGCCCTCGAAGGACGGGTCCTCCGCGTCGTTCGAGATCGACGTCACGACCGCCCAGGCGTTGGCGGCGTACTCCCAGGCGAACAGCTTGTTGCCCGGGTCGGGAGCGTTCTCCGGGTCCAGGCCGGTCGGCAGCGTCGCCCGCACCGCCTTGTGCCCGTCCACGGTCAGCGACCTGCCGCCCTTGATACCCTTGGCGTCGAAAGCACCCGGCCGGTAGACGGTCAGGTAGGCGTACAGCGTCGGTTCCGGCTTGGCCGTCTTCTTCTGCTCGAGCATCTTGTCGAGGTCCATCTCCGGAACCTCGTCCCCCGACACCGACTTGTCGTTGGAGGTGCGGCCGTCCTCATAGACCGAGGCGATCTGGTACGCGGTGGAGGCCACGATCGGGTTCTGCACGTGGAACTTGCCCGCGTCGTAGCCCTGGAAGGTGAACGTGAACGGCGGCGCGTCGGTCCACTGTGCACCGGCTCCCTTGGACCCCGCGCCGGCCACGGCCGACTGGGCGCCGGAACCCTGGCCCGCCGTGGAGCCCTGCTCGGCGCCGATCGACGGCAGCACGAAGGCGCCGGCCACCGCGACGACGACCAGGCCGGCCGCCCCGGCCGACGCGAAACCCGCCCGGCGGCGCCGCTCGGCCCGCCGGCCCGCCGCGACGATGTCGTCGGCGGTGTGCACCATCGGCGGCTCGTCGGCCGTCACGGCGTCCACGAATTCATGCAACTGCATTGGTCCACTCCTCCATCGGCTCCCCGGTGAGTTTGATGCGTTCGGCGCCCAGCAACTCGCGAAGCTTGGCCAGGCCACGCGAGGCCTGGCTCTTCGCGGTCCCCACGTTGCAGTTCAGGACCCCGGCGGTGTCCTCCAGGCTCAGGCCCAGGTAGTGCCGCAGGATCACGGCGGCCCGCTGGCGGGCGGGCACCGCGGCGAGCGCGGCCTTGAGCCGGAGTCGCTCGTCGGCCATGCCGGCCGGATCCCTCAGCGCGACCTCCGGCATGGCGTCGCCGGCCGACCGCTCACGCCGCCAGGGACGGCGCGTCTCGTCGATCGCGGCCCGGTACACCATCGTCTTGGCGTACAGATCGGGCCGCTCCAGCTTTCGCCAGCGCGGGTAGAGCTTGACCAGGGCGTTGGCCACGGCGTCCTCGGCCGCGTGCCAGTCCCCGCAGGTCATGTACGCCAGCTTGCGAAGCGACCCCATCTGGGACGTCACGAACTCGCGGAACGCCTGCTCGTCTTCGGCTTTCAAATCGGCTGCCTCCTTGTGACGGAGGTGGAACGGTGGCGCCCGCCCCGCGGGTTGCACGACGCGGCGAAGTAGTCACCGGGTGACTGTCCGCTGATCCGATCCGCTAGCCGGGCTTGATGGAGGCGAGCTGCACCAGAAGCAGGATCAGGCGGTACGCCTCGTCGAAGCCGGCCGCCGTGAAGCCGACCGTCCGGGCGCCCGCGCCGCGGGACATGCCGGGCACCAGCGTGGCCAGGTCGACCGAGTACGGGCCGTAGAGGTCGACCTCGACCTCGATCGGGCCGGGGAGCACGAAGGGCGGCACCCGATCGTGCCGCGCGGTGGCTTCGGCGGAGGCCCGGCGGAGGCGTTCGCGGGCCTCACCGGGGTGCAGGGCCACGGCGGCCGACTGGCCGATGGCCAGTTTCACCTGCACCGTGGTGGCCGCGGGCACCAGGTCGCGCAACTCCGCGCAGGCGGTGTCGTCGCCGCTGAGCAAGGCGACGGGGGCGCCGAAGTGACCGGCCAGCGCGGCGTTGAGGCCGATCTCGCCGAAGGAGCGGCCGGCGATCCGGACGTCGAGGATGGCATCGCTGAAGGTGTGCGCCAGCACGGCAGGGCCGGAACCGGCGCGACCGTGGTAGCCGACGAGGAAGACGGCATCGGTGCGTTCGTCGAGGCCCTGCAGCATGCCCCACGGGCGCGGCTTGCCCCGCACCAGCAGCGCACGGCGGTCGAGGTCCTCCGGCAGCAGGTTCCGGAAGGTGCCGTGGGCGTCGGCCACCCGGATCTCGGCCGCGGGGTCGGCGTCCAGCACGCCGGCGATGGCGGCGTTCACCTCGGCGGTCATCAGCGCGCGCCCGCGTTCGTAGTCGTAGCCCTCGGGGTTGGTCTCGATGGGATGCACGATCCCCGAGACGCCCTCCAAGTCGGCAGAGATCAGCACTCGCATGGGCGCGAGTCTAGGGCGGCCCGCCGATCAGGCGTGATCGTCGTCGTCGGCCGGGGTGCGCTCCAGAAACGGGGCCAGCAGGCCGGGCACCGCTGCGTCGGCTGCCTCCAGGCCGGTGCCGGTGCCCACGTCGCGGATGGCGTAGGCGCCGGCACCCGCGGCCGTGGTCGCGAGCACGGTGGAGAGCCCTGCCCGGCGCTGGAAGAACGACTGGCGCACCGTCCAGCCGACGATGCCCCGGCGCTGCAGGGCCACGGTCGAACGGCGTACGGTGCCGCTGCGCGCCACCAGATACTCCCCCGTGATGCCGTGCCCGAGGCTGCGGTAGGCGTCCAGGGCGAGCGCCACGGCCAGCGGCACCGCGACCACCGCCGTCATCCACGCGAGGTGCAGCAGCACGTCGGTGAGCAGCAGGCCGAGCACGATCAGGGGAAGCTCACCGGCCACCACGCCGGCCAGCGCCCAGCGCAACCGGCGGCCACGCGCGGCGACGGGATGAGGCGACAGCCGCACGGCCTCGGTCGGCGAGACCGGCTCGCGCAGCACGTCGGCGGCGACCCGATGCGCCACCGCGCCGGGCGCGGCCGGCAGCAGCGTCCGATGCTGCGCCTTGTCCTTGTCGGCCCCGACCGCCATGCCGGTGGCCACCGCATCCACCCGGGCCGCCCCGGCCAGCCGGCTGCCCAGCGGCTCGACGAGGTCGACGCCGCGCAGCCGGTCCTCCTCGATCGAGATGGATCGGGTGGTCAGCAGCCCGCGGCGCACCCGCAGCGTGCCACCGGGCTCGCGATCGAGACGGTAGCCCCACCACATCTCCACCCACAGGCCCAGCGCCCCGAGCACGCCGGCGACCAGCACCACCGCGACCACCACGGCGATCGCGCCGAGCAGGCCCAGCCCCACGAGCAGGTCGACCGCCCACTCGACGACGCCGCCGGCCCGGCCGACCCAGTCGGCCAGGTTCAGCCCGGCACCGATCGCGGCGGCGCCCAGCGCGGGCGCGATGAACGACAGCGGCGCGTACCGGATCCACGCCGGGTCGAGCACGGCCAGCGAGCCCTCGGCGGTCTCGGCGCGGGCCCGGGCGAGCAGGACGCGGCGCAGCTCCTCGCCGGTGGCACGGGCCACCGGCCGCAGCCGGACGGTGCCCTCGCCTTTGTGCTCGCCGGTGCCGATCCGCACCGCCACCAGACCGAACACCCGCAGGAGTGGATCGGCGGTGACGTCGACCGTGCGGATCCGGTCGCGTTGCAGGGAGCGCCGGGTGCGGATCAGCAGGCCGGTGTGCACCTCGACGCGTTCCGCGCCGACCCGGTACCGGGTGAACCGCAGGCGCACCCACTCCGCGGCCACGCCGATCAGCACCACGGCGATCGCTCCGGGCAGCGTCCAGCCCAGCGCGACGCCCACCGAGATGTCCGACAGGCCGACCGCCGTCGGGACCCCGGCCAGCACCGCGACCCCGGTCATGAACAGCGTGGCGACCGCCAGGCACCGCCGGTCGAGCGCGCGCCACTCGTCGCTCATGTGGCGTCACCCGGCACGGCCTGCGTGGTCAGGGTGAGCTGCTCGGCGATGTCCGACGCGACGGCGTGGTCGAGGCCGGGCATGGTGACCGCGCCCCGGGCCGACGCGGTCGT
>NZ_JBFAZH010000725.1:0-4019 GCF_040681735.1 Actinoplanes sp. NPDC051633
GCCGGCGCGGCTCGAGGTAGAGCCGGTGCACCCACTCCAGTCCGTTGTCCTGCATCCAGCCGGGCGCCCGCGAGTGCACGCCGGCCACGAAGCCGATCGCCGCGCCGCAGCCCATGAACCACGTCTGCGGCATGCGCTCGCGCAGCCGCTCGATCACCCGTTCCTGCTTGGGGAAGCCGAATCCGGCGAAGACGAGATCCGGCGCGGCGCCGATCACCTCGTCGCAGACCTCGTCGAGCTCACCCGGCCGCTTGTCGAAACCGAAGGGCGGGCTGAGCCGTCCGGCGATCTTCAGCGTCGGGAAGCGCTCGCGGAGCACCTGCTCGGCCAGCTCGGAGGTGCCCGGCTCGCCGCCGAGCAGATAGACCGAGCGCCCGGTTTCGGCCATGGCCGCCGAAAGGCTCCAGATCAGGTCGGATCCGCAGACCCTGGCGGGCAGTGGGGTGCCGGCGATCCGGCTGGCCCAGATGAGCGGTTTGCCGTCCGCCACCACAATTGACGATGCTTCGACGTGACGGCGACATTCTCGATCGCGGTCAACGCGATGAAGTATGTCGATGTTCGGCGTAATGATTTGTCCACCTTGACCGGTGGAGAGCCGTTCCAAGACATGATCAACTACTTGATCTTCCTGGAGGGGGTCAAATCCGACACCGCGCAACATCACGGGAATCCCTTGCACCGCAAGGGATTCCGAGAACTCCTGGGATACCACCACGGCACTCAACCTGCCGGACTATGCGGAGAGCAGCAAGAGACGATCGGACTACGCCTCTGTCGAGTACGCGATACCACCTCGTCTTTTCGGCGGGTTGTTGTCATCCGATCCGAAAGGGAGCATCGCGGCATGCGAATTACCGTGATCATGCCTGCTTTCAATGAGGAAGCGGGCATCGGTGCCACGTTGCGTGCATTGACCGATTGCCCGGAATTCGGCCCGGACATGGAGATTGTCGTCGCAGCCAACGGATGCACCGACCGCACGGCCGAGGTGGCCCGCTCCTTCGGCGTACGCGTGATCGAGGTCGCCACCCCGTCGAAGACGGCCGCCCTCAACGCCGCCGACCGGATCGCCACCGGCGACGTGCGGGTGTATCTGGACGCCGACGTCCCGGCGACGGCCGCGCTGATCCGCCGGCTGGCGAAAGCGTTGGAGGAGCCGGGCATCGAGGCCGCCGTGCCGACACCGGCGGCCGACACGTCGGCCGGCACCTGGCCGGTCCGTGCCTACTACCGCATCAACGGGCGCTTGCCGGTGTTTCGCGGCCGGCTCTTCGGTCGCGGCGTGATCGCCGTCTCCGCCGACGCGCGCAAGCGATTCGCCGACTTCCCGGCGATCACCGCCGACGACATGTTCCTCGACGCGGTGGTCGACGCCGGCGAGAAGCTCGAGATCGACGAGACGGTCCGGGTGGTCGCCCCGCGCACCGCGCGCGATCTCATCCGCCGGGTGGCGCGGGGCCGGGACGGCAACGCGGAGTTCTGGCGCTTCATCGAGGCCGCGCCGCAGGGCTACGGTCTGCCGCCGGACCCGGTGCCCGGGCCGAGCTCGACCTCATGGCTTCGCAACGTGGTGCTCCGCTCGCCGTGGTTGCTGCCGTCCGCGGTGGTCTACGTGTCGGTCATCGTGCTCGCCGAGCGCCTGCGCCGGTCGCCGTCGTGGGACGTCCGCTCCGGCTGGGGCCGCGCCCACGAGCCGATCCGGATCCCCGCGCAGCGGCGTGCGCCCGACGAGAGCATTTCGCAAACATCGGCCCGGCGCGGATAACGGGCAAATGCCGACATGGGCGCGTTCAATTCGGGCGTTATCCGGACGCCCGTGAAATGATCAGATCGAATTGTTTCACTACGTCGATTTCTCGAAAGTACAAGAGACCTTTAAGACGCTTGGGTCTCACCGGCCGGGTGGATATGGTCGGCCCGCCCACCGGCGCGCAGAGAGCTCACCAGGACATACGGAGCAGCGCCGGCAAAGGTTCACCTGCCGAAGGAGTTAAAGGCTCGTGGGAAGCCAGGAATCGTCCGACAACTTACGACCCGGCCGGCATGCACGACGCGGCAAAAGGCGCGGAAGAGGATTCTTCACCGTCGTCGCCACGATCAGCATGCTGGCGGCCGGAGCTGCGGTCACCGCATATGCGGTCAATTCTCAGCCGGACACCTACTCCTTCTTCGCGTCGACGGACGTCTCGGGCGTCTCGGTCGACCCGGACTCCCGCCAGGTCGAGCTGGGCCTGAAGTTCGTCTCCAAGAGCGCCGGCACGCTCGAGGCCGTGCGCTTCCTGAAGGCCCGCGGCGACCGCAGCGCCCACCGCGTCACGGTCTGGTCCGCCGACGGCGACAAACTCGCCACCGCCACGCCCAGGTCCGAGACGCGCTCCGGCTGGCAGCAGGTCAAGCTGGCGAAGCCGCTCGACATCGAGCCCGGCGTCCAGTACGTGGTGTCGTACAACACGACGCGCTACTCCGCCTCACAGCGGTATTTCGCCGGCCGGACCGCGAAGGCGGGCCCGCTCGCCACGGTGGGGTCCGGCGTCTACGACTACGGCTCCGGCGACTTCCCGGAGCAGAGCTGGCAGTCCAGCAACTACTGGGTCGACGTCGTGTTCGCGACGGAGAAGGACGACGAGCCGGCGCCGGCTCCCACGACGGCGCCGACCACCACCGCACCCGCGCCCGCGCCCAGTGCCACCACTGCCACCCCCGAGCCGACGCGGACCACGGCGCCGCCGGCCGGTGGGAGCGTGCTCGACCTGCCGCGCGTGGCTTGGGAGGGCGGCCCGTCCTACTACTCGAAGTTCGCCAAGGGCAACGAGGCGGAATGGGACGATCCGTCGTTCTTCCCGATCGGTGTCTGGTACGAGGGCACGTACAGCCAGGCGGAGATCGACAAGGACAAGGACGCCGGGCTGAACACGTACGTCATGCTCACCGAGGGCTCGGACATGAAGCTCATCGAGCGCAACGGCATGCACGCCATGACCGAGGGCCGCAAGGACAGCGGCGGTGAGACCACCGGCTGGATCATCAACGACGAGGTCGACATGTGGGGCGGCGCCGGCAACAGCACCTGGACCGGCAAGTACCCCGGCCAGGGCGAGCCGTGCACCTCCGGCAAGTACGACTGCGGCTTCGACATCATGAAGCGGCTCTCGGACGGCCTGCCGAAGAACGACGGCCGGATGACCTACGCCAACTTCGGCAAGGGCGTCGTGTTCTGGCAGTCCGACGCCGACGCGAGCCGGTTCGTCAACGACTACACGACCGTCGTCTCGAACGACATCTACTGGTACACCGACCCGAACGTCTGCTACTCGTCCTCGGAGGGTCCCAGCCTCGGGGTGACGAAGGAGAACTGCCGCCGGGCGGCCAACTACGGCATCACGATGGACGTGATGCGCCGGCTCGACGGTCTCGACGGCAAGCGCCAGCCGGTGTACGCCTTCGTCGAGGTCGGCAAGCCGTTCCCCGAGGCGAGCGCGCCGACCATCACCGCCGACCAGATCGGTGGCGCGGTGGTGAACTCGCTCATCCACGAGGCGCGCGGCGTCCTGTACTTCAACCACAACTTCGGCGGCCCGTGCATCAGCCAGCACGTGCTGCGGGATGCCTGCGGCACGGCGGTACGACCGGCAGTGTCCGAATTGAACCGTCGGATCACCAGCCTGGCGCCCGTTTTGAACACCCAGTCGTACCAGTGGAAGTTCAACCCGCAGCTCGACACCATGCTCAAGGAGCGCGACGGCTCCTATTACATCTTCGCGATGCCCGGCCGCACCGGCGGCACCGGCGAGCAGAAGCTGACGATGCCCGCCGGTCTGGGCGGCGCCAAGGCCGAGGTCATGTTCGAGAACAGGTCGGTACCGGTCGTCGGCGGCACTATCACGGACAATTTCGCCAAAGAGTTCTCCTACCACATTTACAAAATCACCCCCTGACGGACGACCCACCGACCACCGACAGGACTACGCGGACTGTCGGCTGGTTGGCTGACGGTCACCTTCCCGGTCAGTCATGCT
>NZ_JBFAZH010000726.1:0-4012 GCF_040681735.1 Actinoplanes sp. NPDC051633
AGCACCTTGGCGGTCACGAACTTGGCGACCTTGCGGGCGTTGACCAGCTCCCGGTCGAGGTTCCGCTTCAGCACGCCGCTCGAGTCCCAGTCGACCCGCAGAACCTTGACGGCGACCCGGGTCCCGTCGGCGTCCGCCGCCAGATAGACCTCACCCTGCCCGCCCCGGCCCAGCCGGGCGAGCGTCGTGTACGGCCCGATCTCGGGCGGGTCGTGCGGCCCCAGCTTCGCCGGTCGCGACATGGGCGCCTCCAGGACGAGCGAGCACCCATTGTGCGCAGGCGATCACGGAGCGCGCAATCACTGCGCTCTATGCGGCTCGTTCAGGGTGGCGAGTGCGCCGCATCGAGGCGGAGCTGCCGTGTCAACGCCGGGTCCAGGCGTCGCCGTCGCGGTCGGCGCGCTCCCCCTCGTCCAGGTCGGCGACCTCGGCGACGTACGGGTGCAGGGCCAGGATGTGCCGCAGCGTGCTGGTGGCGTCGGCCGCGAAGATGCCGTCGGAGAACGTCCAGGAGCCGTCGTCCGCCCGCACGACGCTGGTGACCGGGGCGGTGCCGTCGATCACGGCCTGGGTGGTGCGGGCCGGGAAGTAGGGCAGGCTGGTGCGGAACGGCCAGTTGAAGTACGGATCCACCTGCGTCCACAGGCTCGGCGGGTGCTGGTCGGGCGGCAGCCAGAGCATCGGCTGCTCGTCGTACGGGGCGCCGTCGTCGCCCGGGAACCGTCCCTGCGTGTCCGGCCACAGCGCCTGCACGATCGGCACCGGCGGCAGGACGTAGAAATCCAGGGCGGTGCCGAAGAACTGCGGATACCACCCCGGATGCGCCGGCCTCAGCGACACGTCGTAGCCGTTGAGCACGTCGCCGCGCCGGCCCGGCCGCAACCGCTCACCGTCGCGGACCAGCCCGCCGAGCACGTTGACGACCTCCATCCCGACGTCGTACGGCAGCCCGAAGACGGACACCTCCGGGCTGCGGAACGTGTGCCACAGGCCGATCGAGTACGCCCAGGGCGGGCTCTGGTCGTCGCCCAGCACGCCGCGGGAGGCCCAGCCGTACCCGGTGATCTTCGCCGCGATGTCCCGGTCGCGTTCGTCCATCTTTTCGGCCGTCCCGGGCTCGAGCAGACAGAAGCACGCGTCGGGATATCCGGTCACCGGCCGAGGTTATCGAGCCGCGAGCCGGCGCGCTGCCCCGTCCTTTTGCCGGAACGGCAAGAGAGTTTGTCGGACTCCGGGGAGGCCAGCACACTCGCCGCTATGGACATGTTCGAACCACCGGCCTGGGAAGAGCGGTACTCCGGCGAGGAGAAGATCTGGAGCGGGAACCCGAACCCGCAGCTGGTCGCCGAGGCGGCCGGCCTGACGCCGGGCACCGCGCTCGACGTCGGCTGCGGCGAGGGTGGCGACGTGCTCTGGCTGGCGAGTCAGGGCTGGCGGGTCACCGGCGCCGACTTCTCGGCCAACGGGCTGGCCCGCGCCGCCCGGCACGCCGAGCAGGCCGGGGTCGCCGACCGCGTCGACTGGTGGCAGATCGACGCCCGGGCCTTCGCCGCGGGCGGACGGACCTTCGATCTGGTCACCAGCCACTACCTGCACCCGCCGGACGGCGGCATCGTCGACGTGGCACGGCGGCTGACCGAGGCCGTCGCGCCCGGCGGGCACCTGCTGATCGTCGGCCACGCGCCGTCGGAGGTCTTCCACCAGCTGAGCGAGAGTCACCGCCGGGCCATGTTCGCCGCCGAGGAGCTGCTGCCCGCGCTGCCGGGCGACTTCGAGGCGGTGGTGGTCGAGCAGCGGCCGCGGACGATGACCCGCGAGGGCGTGACCGTCCACGCGCACGACTCGACGTTCCTCGCCCGCCGCAAGGACTAGCGGCGCACGGGCTGAAGGTCGCGAATCCCGGAGAGGACCGCGGCGGCGCCGTCCTCGGCCCGGATCCGGCCGGCGAGCTCGGCGGCGCGGTCGCGATAGGACGGCTGGTCGAGGCAGGTCCGGAGTGCGGCGGCCAGGGTGTCGGCGGCCAGGTCGGGCATGGGCAGGGGCCGCGGCGCCACGCCCAGGCGGTGCAGCCGGTCCGCCCAGAACGGCTGGTCGACCAGCACGGGCACCGGGACGGCCGGGACTCCCGCGCGGAGCCCGGCGCCGGTGGTGCCCGCTCCGGCGTGGTGGACCACGGCGGCCGTCCGGGGGAACAGCCAGTCGTGGGGCAGGTCGCCGACGAGCAGGATGTCGTCGCCGGCGGGTCCGAGCCCGGCCCAGCCGGACTGGACGACGGCGCGTACGCCGGCTTGCCGGACGGCGGCCGCGACGACGTCATGGAGCCGTTCGTGATCCGGGGTCATGCTGCCGAACCCGATGAACACCGGAGGCGGCCCGGCCGCGAGGAAGTCGGTCAGCTGATCCGGCGGCTGCCATCCGGGTGTCCCGGCCGGCCACCAGTATCCGGTCACCTGCACCGTCGCGGGCCAGTCGGCGGGCCGGGGGACGACCGCCGGGCTGTAGCCGTGGAAGATCGGCCAGTCCGCCGGAGTCTCCGCGACGGCGGCCGGGAGACCCAGGCGCTCCCTCAGGCGACGCAGGACGCCGGCGTAGAGGGCGCCGGTCCGGGCGAGCACCTCGTGGCCCGCGGCGAGATTCTCGGCCGGCTCCCCGGCCGGCCGGCCCGGTGGCGGGAAGTCGCGGGTGGGCACGCCCGGCGCGAGGTAGACGCCGGCGCTCGGGATGCCGAGGCCGTCGGCCACGACCCGGCTCAGCGGCGCCGGACCGAAGGCGGTGAGCAGCAGGTCGGTGCCGGCGGCCGCGGCGTCCAGCACGCCGTCGCCGAGCTCGTCGAGGAACGCGGCGAAGACCGACTGCGCCGCCTCCGGCGAGGGGGCGGCCGTGCGGGCGCGGACCAGTTCGACCGGATCGCCGGGCAGCTCCCGGCACTCCAGCCCGCGCCCGTGCACGAAACCGGCGAACCGGCCGTGCGCGGCCAGCGCAACCTGATGACCCGCCTCCTGCAGGCGCCGGCCCAGGCCCGTGAAGGGCGCGACATCGCCGTGCGAACCCGCCGTGACGATCAAAATCCGCATCGAGACTCCAGACGAGGATGAGACCCCGGAAACAGGACGGAACTCAGAGCAACTCGACCGGTGTGCCCGCCGCCGGGTCGCCGAACAGCTCGGCGGCGTTGCCGCCGCGGGCGAAGATCTCGTAGCACGGCTCGCGCCAGCCGGAGCTGCCCGGCGCGAACGAGATCGCCCCGGCCGGCACCGCGAACACGCCGTCGCTGACCACGACCTCCCGGACGGCCTCGCCGATCCGCACGCGCACTGTCGTTCCGGGATCGGCCGGCGCGTCGTGCCAGCTGGTCTTGAGGTTGCCGTACCCGTCGGTGTAGACCACCGACCGCACCGGCGCGGGATCGACGGTGACCCGCTCCCCCAGCAGGTCGCCGTCGCCGCGCACCAGCGCGGCCAGCGCGTCGGGGAAGACGTCCCGCGACCGGAACTGCGACCCGGCGTCGGCCACGTCGACGGCGTGCAGCGGCACGCCCTCGTCGGCCAGGAAGGACATGCTGGCTCCGGCGGCCACGCCGACCACCAGGACCCCCGAGTCGAGCCGCGCGGCCACCAGCCGCTCGCCTGCGTTGTCCTCGCGCGGCCGGTCCTCGTCCTGGCGTGGCGCCACGTTGGCGTAGAGGACCCGGTCGGGCGGCCCGTCGCCGAAGGCCAGCTGGGCGACGCAGAAGCCTGCGCTCACCGTGTCGAAGGGCGGCACCGGGATCGCCGTCACCTCGGCGTCGGGCAGCAGCAGGGCGAGACGCTGGCGGACCTCGGCGAAGGCGAGGTCACCAACGCCGTAGTCGGCGACGACGGTCAGCAGCACCCGAACAGCCTACGGGTTGCCCCGGACGCGTTCGTGGCATAGGACGGTGTCATGCATCGGCGTTTGGCGATATCGCTGCTCCTGATCATCACGGCACTTCCGGTGCCGGCCGCCGCCGCGGGAGGCGGCGGCCTGCCGCTCG
>NZ_JBFAZH010000727.1:0-4011 GCF_040681735.1 Actinoplanes sp. NPDC051633
GGCGCCCACACGATCGGGCAGGTGGCGGTGAGCAGCGTGTTGGTGAGCAGGTCGTCGGCGATGCCGTGGGCGGCCTTGGCGATCAGGTCGGCGGTCGCGGGCGCGACCACGACCAGGTCGGCGTGCCGGCCGATGCGCACGTGCGGCACCTCGTGGGCGTCGTCCCAGACCTCGGTGGCCACCGGACGGCCGGAGAGTGCGGCCCAGGTGGGTGCGCCGACGAAGTGCAGGGCGGCGGCCGTGGGCACGACGCGGACGCCGTGCCCCGACTCGGTGAACAGCCGGAGCAATTCGCAGGCCTTGTAGGCGGCGATGCCGCCGGAAACTCCCAGTACCACCTCGGTCACAACTAACGCCCCCATAACAAAAGGCCCCGCGCCCAGATTGCGGGACGCGGGACCAACATTAACGAGTTGATCAGGGGTTGTCGGTCGCCTCGGCGGTCAGCAGCCCGGCGTTGATCTCACGCATCGCGATCGACAACGGCTTTTCCTGCGGAGTGGTCTCGACCAGCGGTCCGACGTACTCGAGCAAGCCCTCACCGAGCTGGCTGTAGTAGGCGTTGACCTGCCGGGCGCGCTTGGCCGCGAAGATCACCAGCGAGTATTTCGACGATGTCTTGTCCAGGAGCTCGTCGATCGGCGGATTGGTGATTCCCTCGGGATTTGCGATGGTTCCCACGAGTAAAAGATCCTTAATGTTCTGGCGCCTGTGCTGGGGTCAGGTATGACGAACCGAGTAAGCCTACCAGTTCGTCGGCGGCACGCTCGACGAAGTCGTTGACGACGGTCCGGTCGAATTCCTTTTCCGCCGCGAGTTCCTCGTCGGCGTGCGCGAGGCGGCGTCGGATCGTCTCCTCGTCGTCGGTGCCCCGGCCGATCAGGCGACGTTTGAGCTCCTCGACGCTGGGCGGGGCGAGGAACACCAGCTGCGAGTCCGGCATGGTGGCGCGGACCTGGCGGGCGCCCTGCAGGTCGATCTTCAAAAGAACGGGCCGGCCCTGTGCGAGCCAGCCCTCCACCTGTGCGCGCGGCGTTCCGTAGAGGTTCCCCGCGAATTCCGCCCACTCGAGCAGTTGTCCTCCGTCGATCAAGCGCTGGAACTCGGCCCGATTGACGAAGTGGTAATGCTCCCCGTCGGTCTCGTAATCGCGTTTCTTGCGCGTCGTCACGGACACCGACAGCTTGATCCATGGCGAGCGCGCCCGGATCAGCTCGATCACACTGTCCTTGCCCACCCCCGAGGGGCCGGACAGGACCGTGAGGCGGGCTGCCGGGCGCGCGTCGTCATCCATGCTCACGGCTCATTCCTACACGAGCCGACGAGTCAGTTCGCAGCGAACTCCCCCAGGAGGGCCTTGCGCTGCTGCTCGCCCAGACCACGCAGACGGCGGGAGTCTGCGATCTTGAGCTTCTCCATGATCTGCGTGGCGCGGATCTTGCCGATACCCGGCAGCGCCTGCAGCACGGCCGAGACCTTCAGCTTGCCGACGACGTCGTCGCCTTCCGCCCGGTCGAGAACGGCGGCGAGGGTGGTCTTGCCAGACTTGAGCTGATCTTTCAGCTCGGCCCGGGCCTTGCGAATCTCCGCAGCCTTCTCCAGCGCTGCGGCACGCTGCTCGGGGCTCAATGACGGGAGCGGCACCAGTTCTCCTCAGTGTCCCTATCGCGCCGACAGTCAATACCGGCGCATCTGTGAAACGTGGTGTGCCATGGAACCAAAGGGGCATGTGGTTCCCGGCGACTCGGAAAACTAGCGGTCATGCAGGCTTTCGGCAACGTGGGGGTACCCCTCGATCACCTCGCGCCCGGCCTGCTAAGACGTCCGTTTCACCCCAGGGCGGCGCGGCACGCATGGGCCGCACGCTGCGTGGCTGACCGCAGGGCGGTCACATCGGGTCCCGCTCCGAGGACCTCCCGTGAGTACGAAGGCAACACGTTTTGCAGACTTTCGCCGAAGATCGTCCGGAGCTGTTCCGGGGTTCCACCCTGCGCGCCGAGGCCCGGGGCGAGCAGCGGACCGTTCACCTTGGACAGGTCGTGGCCGCTGTCGCCAATGGTCGCGCCGACCACCAGCCCGAGGCTCCCCAGAGGATCCGCACCCGCGTTGACCTGGGAAATCTCATCGATCACGGTCTGCGCGACGGTGCGCCCGTCCGCAGTGACGGCATGCTGGACGGCCGGTCCCTCCGGGTTGGACGTGAGCGCCAGGACGAAGACGCCGGCGCCGTTGGCGGCCGCCAGATCGAATGCGGGGCGCAAGGAGCCGACGCCGAGATAAGGACTCACAGTAATCGCGTCGACACTCATCGGACTCGATGGATCGAGGTAGGCGCTTGCGTACGCGGCCATCGTCGAGCCGATGTCGCCGCGCTTCACGTCGAGAAGGATCAAGGCTCCGGCCTCGCGTGACTGTCGGATAGTTGACTCAAGAACGTGGATGCCACGTGACCCAAATCTCTCGAAAAACGCCGACTGGGGCTTCAGGACGGCGACCCGATCGGCGAGGGCTTCGACCACCGTGAAGGCGAAACTCTCCAGGCCCGCGACCGTGTCGGGCAGGCCCCAGTCGGACAGCAGCGAGGCATGGGGATCGATGCCGACACAGAGCGGCCCCCGCTCGGCGACGGCATGATGCAGGCGTTCTCCGAAGGTCTTGGTGGCCAAGGTTCTCCCTCTCCCTGTCAGGTGGCGGACACCGCGGCGGCGATGGCGCTGGTAATGCGGGCGGCGTCGGCGTCGTCGGTCACGTACGGCGGCATGGTGTAGATCAGGTCGCGGAACGGGCGCAGCCACACGCCCTCGCCGGCGGCGGCCGCGGTGGCCTTGGCGACGTCGACGTCGTGATCCATCTGGACCACGCCGATCGCGCCGAGGACACGCACGTCCGCCACCCCCGCGGCATGCCTCAGCGGCTCCAGGCCGCGCGTCAGGACGGTTTCCAGGCGTTCTGTCGCGGATGCCCAGCTTCCGTCGCGGAGCAGGCTCAGGGAGGCGTTGGCGACCGCGCAGGCGAGGGGGTTGCCCATGAAGGTCGGGCCGTGCGCCAAGCCACCGCCCGGGCCGGCGGAGATCGCGGACGCGACCTCGGGGGTGCAGAGGGTGGCGGCGAGGCTCAGATACCCACCCGTCAGCGCCTTGCCGAGGCACATGATGTCGGGCGTGACGCCGGCCCGGTCAGCGGCGAACATCGATCCGGTGCGGCCGAACCCGGTCGCGATCTCGTCGAAAATGAGGAGAATCTCCTGCTTACGGGTGACCTCCCGGAGGACCCGTAGATAGGCCGGGTGGTGAAACCGCATCCCGCCGGCCCCCTGGACGATCGGTTCGACGATCACCGCGGCCAGCTCGCCGGCGTGCCGCTCGATCGTGTCGGCGAGCCGCTGCGCGTAGTCCTCGTCGTAGTCCGCCGGCGGCGCGTCGGCGAAGACCTGAACCGGCAGCACCCCGGTCCAGAGCGAGTGCATCCCGCCGACCGGGTCGCAGACGCTCATCGGGTGGAAGGTGTCCCCGTGATACCCGCCGCGCCAAGTGGCGAGCCGCCGGCGGCCGGGCCGCGCCTGCAGCGCCATCTTGATCGCCACTTCGACCCCGACGGACCCGGAGTCGCACAGAAACACGTGCTCGAGCCCGTCCGGGGTGAGGTCGACGAGCGAGGCGGCGAGTTCGATGGCCGGCGCGTGGGTCAGCCCGCCGAACATGACGTGGCTCATCCTGGCGGCCTGCTGAGCAAGAGCGGCATCGAGTACGGGGTGCCGGTACCCGTGAATGGCGGCCCACCACGACGACATCCCGTCGATCAGCTCACGCCCGTCGGCCAGCCGCAGCCGCACCCCGGCGGCACTCTCGACGAGATAGGGCTCGCTGCGCCCGGGCATGGGCCCATACGGGTGCCACACGTGGTCCCGATCCAGCCGCCGCAACCGCTCGACTTCCCGGCCCGATGCCGGCGATCCGGCCGACGCGATGCCCGGCACGGGCGGCAGACCGCCCGGCGCGGGCGGGTCGGACA
>NZ_JBFAZH010000728.1:0-4004 GCF_040681735.1 Actinoplanes sp. NPDC051633
GTCCTGGACGTGCCGCGGGACGCCAACGGCCGGGCGATCATCCCCGAAGCCCGCAACGACGAGAATCTGATCGTCGTCCAGTTCCACAAGGCCATGATCCAGTTCCACAACCGGATCGTGGACTACGCCCGTTCCCAGGGCATTCGTGAGGAGTGGTTGTTCGAGACGGCCCGCCGGCTGACACGGTGGCACTACCAATGGGCGGTTGTGCACGACTTCCTGCCGCCATTCGTCGGCGACGAGCTCATCGGCACCAACGGCAGCGTGTACAAAGAGGTCGCCGGAAAAGCCCCGGTCATCAACCTCGCCTACTACAGGCCCACCAACCGGGACGGCCGGCCCTTCATGCCGGTCGAGTTCTCCGTCGCCGCCTACCGGTTCGGCCACAGCCTCATCCGGCCCTTCTACATCATCAGCGACGCGGGGAAGGTTGATGTCTTCGGCCCGGCCGGTGGCTTCAACCTCAACGGGGGCCGCCCGATCCCCAGCAATCTGGTCATGCAGTGGAAGAACATCCTCGACATCGACGGCTCCAAGGGCCGCCCGCCGCGGAAGATCGACACCAAGTTGTCGCTCCCGCTGACCGCCCTCCCCGGCTCCGCCGTCCCGCCTCCCGACCCGACGGTCCACCTGGCCGTCCGCAACAACCGCCGCGGCAAGGCGGTCGGCCTCCCGTCCGGCCAGCAGATCGCCCGGGCCATGCGCGTCAATGTCTTGTCCAACGCGACGCTCGGACTCACCGATCCGGGATGGGGCGGCGAGGCACCGCTGTGGTTCTACATCCTCAAGGAGGCCGAGCTGCCCCCGTACAACGGTGAGCGGCTCGGACCGGTCGGCGGCCGGATCATGGCCGAGGTCCTGGTCGGACTCCTGCAGCGAGATCCCAACTCCTACCTCTACCTCGACGCGGCATGGAAGCCAGCCCCACCCATCGCGCCGACCACCGGCAAGTTCACCTTCGTCGACCTGCTGAAATACGCGGGAGCCGCCTGAGCCACCGGAGCCGGCGGCCTGCTCGTCGAGGTACTGGCGATGTCGGCGCCGCCGCGGAGAACACCCGAGGCCCCTTACGCGCTGAGAAGCGGTGAGGGGCTTTCTCCCGTCGCCTCGGCAACCGCGTTGCTACCGGGTAAGGCTTGGATCGTGCCCGAGCGTGTCGATCAGGCCTCCATGGTGCGACACTCGCTCGGTACGGGGTACACCCGTCTACGGTCGTTCGTCCAGCGGGACCCGATGCGCTCGTTGCGACTGCTCTTCCTGGTGTCGCTGTTGACCTGCGCGGTGGGACTGACGATCCAGACCCACCATGCCGGGCTCAGCGTCGCCGTGACTCTGTTGTGCGCGGCGGTGCAACTCTTCGGTTTTTCCTTGCGGGTCGTGGAGTTCCGCCGAGCGCGTCCGGTGCCGTTCTGGGTCGATGTCATCGAGCTGACCATGGTGTTGGTCCTGCTGTCGCAGGTGACGGACGTCAGTCCGGTCATCAGCACGTTCTTCATGGCCGTTCTGTTCCGCGCGGCGATCGGCCGGCTGCGGCGGGTGCTGCTGTCCCAGGCGGGCTATCTCGGCATCTGGGTGATCGCCATTATCATGCCTTGGCACGTGGCGCCGGTCCCCGGAGCGATGATCTCGCTGCCGATCACCAGCCTCATGGTCTACGGCACCCGTACCCTGATGGCGAAGTTGCAGGAGCAGCAGAAGGCGCAGAACGCGCTGCTCGCCGGCGTGCTCACCGAGCTGCCGTTTCCCGTGGTCGTCACCGACGACACCGGGGACGTGGTCATGGCCAACCCCGCGGTGCTGGAACTGATCGGGCCGTCGCAGGCCGATGTGCCGGACCTGCGTGCGCTCGAGATGCGGGACCTGGAAGGGCGTCGGGTCAACCTGCACGACGTCGCCGCCGGCTGCGGCGCGGACGGCACCAGGACCAAACTCGAGGTACGGGTGGTCCGGGCGGACGGTTCGACGGTGCGGGTCGTGGTGCAGACGGTGCCGATGACCACGGGCCTCACTCAGCGACGTGGGGTGGTGCTGGCCCTGCTCGACGTGACCGCGCAACGCTCGTACGAGGAGCACCTGCACAAAGTTGCCTACTACGACATGCTCACCGGGCTGCCGAACAGGCGCATGCTGTTCGAGCGACTGGGCGTGGCGCACGGCACCGACGCCCCCTACGCCCTGCTGCTGATCGACCTGAACGACTTCAAGATCGTCAACGACATGCTGGGCCACAAGATCGGCGACGAGGTGCTGGCCGGTGTCGCCGAGCGGATCAGCTCCGCGGTGGACCAGACCGCGACGGTCGCCCGCCTGGGCGGTGACGAGTTCGCGGTGCTGCTGCCGCACGCGGCCCAGGCCGACGCCGAGACCGTCGCGGAGGCGGTTCGTAGCTCGTTCGCCGAACCGTTGCAGCTCAGCTGCGGCCCGCTGCAGAGCAACGGCACGGTGGGCGTCGCATTCGCCGCGCCCGGCCAGACGCCGGATGATGTGATGGAGCAGGCCGACCACGCGATGTACCTCGCCAAGCCGCCGAGCAAACGTCGCCACCGCTCACCCCTGAGCCCGCGTAACAATCAGTCGGAGGTGCCGACGGGCACCTGACGGCCCGGCGACGGCCGTTCGGGAGGTCAACTCCGAGTTCCTAGTGGCCACGGCGCAGGTTCTGCAGGAAAGCGTGGCCTGCGATAACCGCCTGCGCGGTCCTGTCGGTCTGCAATCCGCGCATCGGACGTAGCCGGCACTTGAGTTGACCGTGCTCGGCCTCTATCGGGTTGTTCGCGTACTGCTCGACGTGGTGCCAGGCCGACGGAAGCACCTCGTCGAGCACGGCGGGACAGACCGGCGCAGCGTCCGTAACCATTTCTTTGGGCGTGATCTTCAGCATCCGCAGGCGCCGGCAAAGAACCGACGAGCCGCAGCGGCGTGCCGGCGCGTGGAGACCAGCACGTCGATGACCTGGCGACCCGCTCGAGGTGGCAGCCGCTTTGAACCCGGACAGCGAGTACCCGCGCGACGAGGTCGACTACCCGTCGGCGACAACCCCGGACGACCCTTTCGGAGATCCGGACCCGTACCCGACTGGCGACGACGACCCGGCCAAGCGGTGAACACCCCTCGACGACGGGCGTTCCCTCGCCGCTCTGCTTAATCATTGGTCATCAGGCGGCCACCTTCCGCCGCAACCTCGAGGCCGAGCTCGTTCAATGTCAGGCTCGCGATGACGCGCCGCCGGCCGAGACCGGCTGGAAGCTCACGGCACACATGTTCGCGCATCGACGACGAATAAAAGTCCGAATCGGACAGGTTAGACCGCAAGAGTGTGAATGTACGGTACGGTCCGTGTGGTAGCCCGTGAATCCCGCTGCATCGTCGCTGGTTCAGGCATCGCGGCCGATGGCTTGGCGGCCGGCTTCGGCCGCGGTCCACATGTATCCGGCGCGATCCGTCGCAGGTGCCCGACATCCGAGCAACGACGGTGCAGCCACACGTTCTCTACGGTGCATTGACATGCCGAATTGAGTGCGTCGCGTCCGGGCCGGTAACCTCGAGACGTGTGTTCCTACTTACTTACTGAGCCGGCGACGAACTTGGCTGAGGCGCTAGGCGCTTGGTGGGCCTAGGAATGGCCGTCGTTGAGGGCGGAGGCAAGCGGTGGAGATTCTGAACGGCATGGGGTACAACGCCATCACGCTGTCTATCGCCATTGCAGCGCTCGCTGTGGGCGGGTTTGGTGCCTTCTATGCCTACCGAGCGTTATTTCCGCCTAAGCGACGCCTGACTTTCTATGCCTTGCCAGCGGCGCCTTTATTGTCCAACAGAACAGCCTCTTCGGTTGGCGTTAGCGTGACCCGTGAAGGCCAAGTATTGGACGATCCCCACACGGCAACGGTATCCGTTGAAAATACCGGGCGACACGGCGTCGGTTCGTCACAGTTTGACGGCGGCCGACCCATTTCTCTCGACCTTGTTGCACCAATCAAGGCGATACTGAAGGTGTCGATATCTCC
>NZ_JBFAZH010000729.1:0-4004 GCF_040681735.1 Actinoplanes sp. NPDC051633
GCGGCAGGCCGATCGCCGCCGGCCTCATCACGGTCGCCGCGGGCAAGGAGGGCTATCGCGCCGCTCAAACGACCGTGCAGGGTGCCGCCGGGGGCACCGCGGCCGTGCGGCTGATCCTGGCCGCCGAGGCCGCCCCCGCCACGACGTCACCGTCACCCAGCGCCGAGGCGAGCTCCCCCGCCGTGGCCGAGGAGCCCACGACGGAGGAGAGCCTCGCCGAGACAGCGCCGCCGGCCGCCACCGCGGCCTCCGGCGACGACGGCAACGGTCCACTGCTGTTCGCCGTCCTGGGCGGGCTGCTGATCGCGGCCGGCCTGGGCGCGCTCGCGCTGGTGCTGATCCGCCGCAGGAACAACCGGGACGACCTCGCAACGGCGCCGGTCGGTGCGGACGGCCACATGGCCACCGCCCCGACCGAGGTGCTGCCCACCGTGCCGTCGGCCGACGAGTACTACGACCCGTACGGCGTGCCGACGCAGGGCGGCAGCCAGCCGCACGGGTACGGCCAGGGCGCGTACGACAACGGCGGAACATACGGCCGGCCCGCCCGCTAGCCGTTGATCCACCCTGGCCGGATCCGGTGTCTGATCGAAGGTTAACGATCGATTCCATCCCAGCAGGTTCCCGGGCAGGAAGCGGTGGATTGCCCATCGTCGGAAAGGGCAGACTGAACGGCGCCGCCGGCCACCAAAGTCAACAAGCAGACCGCCGTCAGACAGAACTTGCGAAAGCGGGACATCAGAACCCCTCGGTCCGTAGTGGCCGCGACGCTTGCCGCGGTCGCCGCAAATCGTTGGCGGGTCCTACTTTCCGATGTCGATTTATCGTTGTCTACACTGAAGGACCGGCAGATGACCGGCAAGTTCCGCGCCTCCAGCAGAGGTGGTAACCCTGACGCAAGGCAGCGAATCCGAGCATCTGCCCCCGATCGCACGAGTGCTTCGAGCGCTCCGGCAGCAGGCTGGACTTACCCAGGAAGAACTGTGCCGCAGGAGCGGCGTGGCTGTGCGCACGGTCCGCAACATAGAGCGCGGCGATGTGGTTCATCCTCGCTCGGTGTCACTGAGGTTGATCGCCGAGGCCCTCGGTGTCGCCCCGCAGGAGCTCCTAGGCCCAGCGCTTTCGACCGCCTCGACCGGGATGACCGATAGCCCCGACACTCAACGGCGACCGCGGCAGCTGCCGGCAACACCGGCAGACTTCACGGGCCGCCAAGAGGTGCTGAACGCCGCACACGAATTGCTGACCGATCTGGACGTAACGACCGTGCCGGGGTCCCTCTCGGTCTTGAACATCTGTGGCCGACCGGGCGTCGGGAAGACCACGCTTGCCGTCGTCCTTGGGCATCTGGTCCGGGAAAGGTTCGACGCCGGCCAGCTTTTCGTCGCCATGGACGGCGCGACGCGGGCCCCACGGTCGCCGCTGGCCATGCTCGAAGAGCTGCTCATGTCGCTTGGTGTCGAGGGTAAAGCCCTGCCGAGCACGATCAGCGGACGAGCGGCGCTCTTCCGGGAGAAATCAGCCGACAGGAATCTGCTGTTCGTCCTGGACGACGCCGGCGACGAGCAGCAGACACTGCCTCTTCTCCCAGTGCATCCTTCCGTCGTCGTGGTCACCAGCCGACGTCCATTGGCCGGGCTTGCCGGTGTTCGAATCATTGATCTGGACGTCATGCCGGAGCACGAGGCGGCGGAGTTGGTGACCAGGGTCTCGGGACGGGACCGGTCAGTGGTGGACCGAGATGATCTGATGAGGATCGCCCGCGCTTGCGCCGGGCTGCCGCTGGCTCTCCGCATTGCCGGGGCGCGGCTGGCTTCGCGTCCGAGTCTTCCCGTCGCTGCGCTGGCGGCCGATCTCGACGATGAACGCCGTCGGTTGGACACACTTCGCTTCGCCGACCTGGAGGTACGTTCGACCCTGGCTCTGGCCTGCGCGGCGCTCACGGATGAACAACGTCTTGCCTTTGCACTCCTCGGCCGCCTCAACAGTCGGTCGGTGACGGCCTGGAACGCTGCGTTCCTCCTCGGTGTCGAGCACAAGCAGGCCCTGCAGATGCTCGAAGCGTTGGTCGATGCGCGCCTGGTGGACATGGGTCCGGTTGATGCATTCGGCGAGCCTCGCTATCGCCTGCACGACCTCCTGCGCTTGTTCGCCCGTGAGATGCCGGTGGACGAGAACCGGTGGAGAGCCGCATTGCTGCGCCTCATCGGCAGCTGGCTCACACTCACTGAAATCGCAGATGCCGCCTTGCCGGTCACCTCGGACATTGTCACTCTCGGATCCACCCTCCGATTCCCGATCCCGGCTGCTCTGGAGCAACGGGTCAGGTCGGAACCCCTCACTTGGTTCGCGTCCGAGGAGGACAGCCTGGTCGCAGCAGTCGACCAACTCGTGACCGAGGGCCACCCGGAACCGGCCTGGGAGCTCACCAGCAGCATTCGGACATACGTCATGCTGCAAAGCCATTGGGATGTGTGGGAGCGAACGCACCGGGTGACGCTCGAGAGCTGCCTCGGCTCGGGCGACCATCGAGGTGCGGCGTCGATGTACTTCGGTCTCGGGAAGTTGCGTATCGATGTGCACGGGGCTGTTCAGAAGGAGCCGGAAGAGCTGCTGACCGCCATCCGTCTCTACGCTCAGATGGGTGATGCGACGGGTGAGGCACGCGCATTGCACGAGCTCGCGCACTGGACGTCACTGGTCGGAAATCTCGATGAGGGCGAGCGGCATTGTCGGCGCGCACTGGCTCTCGCCGAGGCCTGCGGGAGCACCGAGGTGCTGGCCGACGTCCTTTATCTGGCCGGCCGGATCCAGAATTGGCTCAAACGCCCAGAATCGGCCGTGGCCATGCTGGAACGCGCTCTGACGCTGTCCCGTCGCCTGGCAAAACCCCGCAACGAGGCTCAGGTTCTGTGGCAGCTGGCATCGGTCTATTCACAGTCGCTCGACTGGGACAGGGCCACTGCGTTGCTCACTTCCGCGCTTCTCCCCCTGCGTGCCATGAACGATCGAAAAGGGGAGATTCGCGTCTTGCTCGACTTGGCCAAGGTTAAAATCGCGGTCGCTTCTTACGCCCCTGCGACGGAGTACATCGAACGTTGTCTGGACCTGTGCGAGCAGATCGGCGAGAAGAGTTTGATGGCGGAAGCCTACGTCGTGCTCGGGCACCTTCGCGACGAGGCCGGCGACGGTGACGCCGCTCGAGCCGCGCTCGAGACATCCTCTCGTCTCTGGCGCGATTTGGGCGATGACGTCCGCGTTGCCGAAGTCGCGGGAATGATCCGCACCGCAACCGTCGTCGACTGATCCGAAAGAGATCGAACGAACGGGGTGTCAGGGGTGGTCAGTTATCAGCGTCAGGAGAATGACCGGCCGCCCGTGCGCGACGGTGCGCTCCACATCAACGCCGTGTACGTCGATGAGGTTGTTCTCATCTTGGTAGACGACTACGGTCAGACCAGTGCTGGGTCCTGAATAGATTGCCTCGGATTTCCTTTTCCAATTTTGTGGAAGGGGATGGGTGCGGCGCGTATGCGCGGCTTCGTGAAGTTGCCTCATAGCGTGTTCATTGAGACGGAGAGCGTCGGCCAAACGGTTGATCGAGTCCCGACGAGGACAAGTCACTTGGCCCAGTTCAGCATTCCGCACAGCTCGAACGCTGAGCCCGGCCATGTCAGCTAACTCTTCTTGAGTGAGGTGCTGATTGAGTCGATGGTGGCGTAACAGCTCGGCGAACGACGTCGCCTCGCCATGCGCAGATTCGAGTGATGTCATCGTCTGATCCTTCACTGCACGCTGGATGCGCTGACGAATTGTTTTGATCGTGGCCGGTTCACATCTTCGATACTATTGAGCATTCCCCGAGCCTGCCCGGCAACTGACCCGGCAACATGACGGCAATGCGGCGGCAGCTACACACCATCTACTGAGCATCGACCTACTCAGCATCGACCTACTCAACACCGGCCTATTCACCACCGACGGACGGCAGCCCGGTCCGGCCC
>NZ_JBFAZH010000730.1:0-4003 GCF_040681735.1 Actinoplanes sp. NPDC051633
GCCTCTGGGAGGTCGAAGCCCAAATGGGCGGACCGCAGGGCAAATCAAAGGTGCAACAGTGTCCAGGCAAGGCCTCGGCCATGATCCTGGCCGACGCGTGGAAAGGCACGCGCTGGCAGTGGCGCAAGCTGTAAGGCGCCAGCAGCCGGGCTGAGCCGACGCGCTTGACCACTACGGCTTAGCCGCATCATCTCGCTCATCGGGCCGGACCCTCCTCGGGGTCCGGCCCGATCTCTGTTGGCGCACGTCGTGTCCGCCGGTGTCCGTTTGTGGCGTTCTAGCCTGTAATGCCGCCAACGAAAGCGAAGTCATGCAAGCCACCGTGATCGATGACCGTCCCGATGTCGCCGTGTTGAGGCTCTCCGGCGAGCTCGACGCCGACACCGCACCCAAACTGCACGCCCTGCTCGCCGACCTGCTCGACCGGCCGGTGCCGCGCATCGTGGTCGACCTGAGCGACCTCAAGTTCTGCGACTCCGTGGGGCTGAGCGCCTTCATCGTCAGCAAGCAGGTGATCTCCGCCCGCGGCGGTTGGCTGAGTTTCGCCGGCGCCAACCCGTTCCTGACCTCCCTGATGGGAACGGTCGGGCTCAGCCGCTACTTCGCGATCTTCCCCCGGGTGGAGGACGCGATCGCGGCCGCAAATATCTGAAAGAGTTCTCTCAGAACTCTTGCTCGGCTCAAACGTGAGAGACTACTTTCGAAACATGTCTCTCACGAATCCGTTCGGCGACCTGCCGGTCACCGATCCGCAGGCGATGCGAGCGCTGGCCCACCCGGTGCGCCTGGCGATTCTGTCGTACCTGCAGCGCGAGGGTCCGGCGACCGCGACCATGCTGGCTCCGCACGTGAACGCGACGCCCTCGGTGGTGAGCTGGCATCTGCGACATCTCGCCGGCTTCGGCCTGGTCGAGGACGCCGAGCCGCCCTCCGGCGACCGGCGGCAGCGGTGGTGGAAGAGCCTGGCGCGCGGCTTCTCCTTCGAGCTCAGTGACGATCCCGCCGCCGAGATGCTGGCCGACCAGTTGTCGGCGACCGGGCAGGAGCAGGTCCGTGAGTGGACGAACAGCATCCGCGACAGCCTGCCGCCGGAGTGGCTGCGGCTGTCGGGCCTGTCCAACACGCGGGTCAAGGTGACCACTGACGAGCTCGAGGCGATCGCCGACGGGATCAACGAGCTGCTGGCCCCCTACGCGCTGCGCGAGTCGGCGCCGGACGGTGCCCGCCACGTCCGCGTGCTGCGCCAGTACCTGCCGTACGGGGAGGACGACTCATGACCGGCTTCGGCAAGCTGTGGGCCGGTCAGACGATCTCCCAGTTCGGCGACCGGATCACGGAGCTCGGCCTGCCGCTCATCGCGGTGACCACGCTCGCCGCGGGCGCGACCGAGATCGGCCTGCTCACCGCTGCCGTGTGGCTGCCCAACCTGCTGTCCATCCTGGTCGGGTCCTGGGTCGACGGTCAGGCGCACCGGCGCCGGCTGCTGGTCATCGCGGACCTGCTGCGCGCCCTGGTGCTGCTCAGCCTGCCGGTCGCGCACTGGTTCGGCGTGGTGACGCTGGTTCAGCTCTTCGCGGTGGCCCTGCTGACCGGTGCCGGGCAGGTGTTGTTCCACGCCTCGTACCAGTCGTTCTTCGTCCTGCTGGTGCCTCGCGAGCGCTTCGTCGAGGCCAACAGCAAGTTGAGTACGAGCCGGTCGGCGTCGTTCGTGGCCGGCCCGGCGCTCGGCGGCTTTCTCATCCAGATCCTCACCGCCCCGGTGGCGATGCTGATCGACGCCGTCTCGTTCCTGGCCTCGGCGCTGTTCATCAGCCGCATCCGGGTGGAGCCGTCGGTCCCCGCCGAGTCCACCTCCCCGATGGCCGGCCTGAGATACGTGCTCGGGCACCGCTACCTGCGCGGCGCCCTGGCCTGCGTGACGACGGTCAACTTCTTCTCGTTCGTCGCGGCCGCCCTGGTCGTGCTCTTCGCCAGCCGCAGCCTCGGGCTGTCGGCCGGCCTGATCGGCCTCGCCTTCGGCCTCGGCGCGGTGGGCGGTCTGCTCGGCGCCGTCGTCGCCCCGAGACTGTCCCGGAGGTACGGGATCGGCCGGCTGGTCGTACTCGGCGCGATCCTCTTTCCCGCCTCGATCGCGGTGATCGCCCTGGCCGGCGGGCCGACCTGGATGCGTTTCGCCGCGCTGCTGGTGGCCGAGGCGATCTCCGGGTTCGGGGTGATGATCTTCGACATCAACCTGAACTCGGTGATGGTCTCGGTGACCACCGACGAGATGCGGGCCCGGGCGTCCGGGGTGTTCGGGACGATCAACTACGGTGCGCGGCCGCTGGGTGCCGCGGTGGGCGGACTTCTGGGTACGTGGCTGGGGCTGCGTCCGACGCTGCTGGTGGCCGCGATCGGCGGGGCACTGTGCTGCCTGTGGCTGCTGCCCTCGCCGATCCCGGCCATCCGCAATCTTGATCTGGACCTGGCGGCCTAGATCAGCTACGCCGCAGCCAGCTCGGCCACCACGGGCCGTTCTGGAAGCCGGTCGACCACTGGTGGTCGGAGCACGACTTCTTGGTGGCGATCCGCTGCTCGTCCAGGACCGCTTCCACGCCCCGGTTGTAGGTGCCGAGACCGAAGCCGATCCCGGTCACGGTCATCTTCGGGTTCTCGGCCACGACCTGCGCGAACGTCTTCGTCGCCGGACCGCCCGCAGTCTTGGGCAGACCCGCGATCACGTTCTCCGACGGCGTCCACAGCTTGCCCTTGAGGACATCCCACTCGATGCGGAGATTGCGCGGCGGGTTGTTGACGCCGGGGCTCCAGTAGGGCTCGTACACCAGAGTGCCTGCGCCCTGAGGCGTCTTGACGTAGACGTGGTAGGCGGGCAGCGCGGCGTCGTTGACGTTCGGCCCGGCCGAGTCCAGCTTGATCGTCTCGTAGCTGAGCTCGGTGATCGTGTTCGCCGGCACCGGCTTGATCGAGTCCTGCCAGGACACCTTGTCGGCGTCCGAGGTCGTCGTGGTGGTCAGCTTGATGCCGTCGGCGCCGACCGTCGCGGTGGCCCCGCCGATCTTGGTCACCCCCTTGGTGTTGCCGTGCTTGACGACCGTGCACGGCTGGTGGGAGGAGGCACTTGCGGGCTGGGGAGCGACGGCGAGAGCAGCGACCGCGGCAATCGCGGACGCGGCTGCCAGCCGCCTGTTTCCGATATGCATGCGGCTTTTGTACCACTAATGGCGGTTCGGGAAACATGGCGGTATACCGCCTGCACGGGAGTCCGAATGGTCCGATCCGGCGGTACGGGCGGGCAGCGGATTTGCTGACCAGCGGATACAGTCGGCCGCCGATGCATCGGAGTCACGGGGAGTCGTACATGTCAAACACGGGCGGACAGTGGCCGGATCAGGGCCAGCCGAACGAGCCGGGATCGGCCTCGCCCTACTCGTCGCCGTCGCCGTACCAGCCGGGTTCAGCGTATCCGCCGCCCCCGCCGTACGGGCAGCCCTATGGGCAGCCTTCGGCGCAGCCCGGTCAGCCTTATCCGCCGCCGGGCCAGCCGTATCCGCCGCCGGGCCAGCCGGCCCCTTCGGCGCCCAAGTCGTCGAACAAGCTGGTCGCGGTGCTGGTCACGCTCGCGGTGCTGTTCGTCGCCTGCGCCGGCTTCGGCGCGTTCGGGGCGTACCGGGCGTTGCGCGACAAGGACTCCGGCACGACCGCCACGCCGACCTCGCCGGGCAAGCGCCCGGCCGCCGGGCTTCCGACGTCCGAAACGTCGAGCGCCCCCACGGCCGCCGTGCCGCAGCGCCCGGTCGGCGTCACCGGCACGGTGCCGAAGGGGTCGAAGGCCAGCTCGATCAAGCTGAAGGAGACCCGGGACCTCGAGCGCGTGTGCGAGAAGTGGTACTTCCCGAAGTCGCCGAAGTACACGACCGCGCTGTCACCGCACCCGATCGTGATCAGCACCCGTGACCGAAAGGACCTCGAGTTCAGGTCGACCACGGGTTATCTCAGCGTTCCC
>NZ_JBFAZH010000731.1:0-3998 GCF_040681735.1 Actinoplanes sp. NPDC051633
GCGTCAGCCGCACCCGCAGCCGGTCGAGGTCGTCGTCGGGCTCGTCGTCATCGTCCTCGTCGTCGGCGATGGGGCCGCTCGCGCCGGCCGCGCCGCCCAAGCCGGGCGGGTCGTCCTCGTCGTCGTCGGCGCCGAGGTCCACCTCCGCCTCGCCCTCGCCGACCTCGATCGCCTCGATCACGACCGTGGTGGTGTCGACGTCGAACGCGAGCCCCAGCGTGCCGACCCGGAACTCCTCGTCGATCGGCATCTCGAGGGGGTCGTTGTCGTGGACCGGGAGCACCGGCTCTTTCGGCAGCTCGACGCCGAACCGCTTGTTGGCCTCGGCGAGCAGCTCCTCGAGCTTTTCGGCGAGCAGCGAGACCTGCACCTTTTCCAGCGCGACACTGATCACCCGCCCGCCACCGCGAGCCTGGAGGAAGAAGGTGCGGTCGCCGGGCTCGCCCACCGTCCCGGCGACGAACCGCTCCGGCGGCTCGAAGGCATGCACCTGGTGGGTCATGCCTTCGACCCTATCCGCCCTCGCGCCGCGTTGCGCAGCGCACCGGCGGGGTTCGCCGAGGGCGCAAACGGACGCGTACGCAGCGGTAACGACGCGCTCACGCTCCGGAGCCCCCACCTACCGCCGCATCGCTGGAAGCCGCCTTGCGGCGGCGGGTGCGCTTGGGCGGAACGAGCGTCGACAGGTCCCCCGCGTCGTTCAGCCGCACCAGGAAAGGCCTGGTCGGCGTGTAGCGGATGACGCTGATCGAGGCGGGGTCGGCCACGATGCGCTGGAACTCGTCGAGGTGCAGGCCCATGGCGTCGGCGATGATGGCCTTGATCACATCGCCGTGGCTGCACGCCAGCCACAGCGCGTCGGGGCCGTGCTCGGCCGTCACCCGCGTGTCCCACCTGCGGATCGCGGCCACCGCGCGGGCGGACATCGCGGCCATCGCCTCGCCGTTGGGGAAGACCGCCGCGCTCGGGTGCTGCTGCACGACCGCCCACAGCTTCTCCTTGGCCAGCTTCTTCAGCGGCTGGCCCTCCCAGTCGCCGTAGCCGCACTCGATCAGGCCCTCGTCCTCGACCGGCTTGGCGTCCGGCAGCGCCAGCTCGAGGGTCTGCCGGCAGCGGATCAGCGGGCTGGTGACGACCGCGGCCAGCGGCAGCGCGCGCAGCCGCTCGCCGACCCGCTCGGCCTGGCCGCGGCCGGTGTCGTCGAGCTCGACCGGCTGCCGCCCGGCCAGCCCGCCGGCCGCGTTCGCCGTGGTGCGCCCGTGCCGCAGCAGCAGGACGGTGGCCACTAGGACGCCACCCCGGCCTCGTCGAACGCCTCCGCCACCGTGCGCAGGGTGGCCAGCCCGGACTCGAGGTCGCCGACGTACGGGCTGATCGAGAGCGTGCCGACGCCGGCGTGCGCGAACTCGCGCAGGCGGGAGACGATCCGCGCGCGGGGGCCGATCAGCGAGGTGCGCTCGATGAAGGACTGCGGCACCGCGGCCGCCGCCTCGCGGATCTTCCGGTCCAGGTACAGGTCCTGGACCGTGCGCGCCTCGTCCGCGTAGCCCATGCGCACGGCCAGCGGGTTGTAGAAGTTCTGCTCGCGGCTGCCCATCCCGCCGACGTAGAGCGCGGCGTACGGCCGGATCACGTCGGCGCAGGCCGCGATGTCGTCGCCGATCACCACCGGCACGGTGGCCGCCACGTCGAAGCCGGTCAGCCCGGCGCCGCTCTTGGACCGGCCGCGCTCGATGTGCTGCAGCGACTCCCCCGCGGCGTCCGGGGCGAAGAAGATGGCCAGCCAGCCGTCCGCGATCTCGCCGGCCAGCTCCAGGTTCTTGGGACCCACCGCGGCCAGGTAGATCGGGATGTGGTCGCGCGGCGGGTGGAAGCCCAGCCGCAGCGCCTTGCCCGGCCCGTCGGGCAGCGGGAGCTGGTAGAACTCGCCGTCGTAGGCGACCGGCTTGCGGGCCACGGCCAGCTTGACGATGTCCACGAACTCCCGGGTGCGGGCCAGCGGCTTGGCGAACCGGACGCCGTGCCAGCCCTCCGACACCTGGGGGCCGGAGACGCCGAGGCCGAGCCGGAACCGCCCGCCGGACAGCGCGTCGATGGTGGCGGCGGTCATCGCGGTCATCGCCGGGCTGCGCGCCGGGATCTGCATGACCGCGGCGCCGATGTCGATCTGCCGGGTCTGCCCGGCGATCCAGGCCAGCATGGAGGGCGAGTCCGACCCGTACGCCTCCGCCGCCCACACCACCGAGAAGCCGAGCCGGTCCGCCTCCTGGGCGAGGGCGAGGTGATCGGCCGGCGTGCTCCACGCCGACTGGTAGCCGAGGTTGAGTCCGAGCCGCACGCGTCCTCCTGAGGGTCAATCGAGCGCCAGGACGTGAGCCTACCCATCTCGGTCAGGTAACCGACGCGGTGCGGGATCGCCTCCGCGGCGGTGTCTGAATATGGTTCACCCATGCAACAGCGACCGCTCGGCCGAAGCGGGCTGGCGGTCTCGCGGCTCGGGCTCGGCACCATGACGTGGGGCCGGGACACCGACCCCGACGACGCGGCCGCGCAACTCAAGATCTTCCTCGAGGCCGGCGGGACGCTGCTGGACACCGCCGACGTCTACGGCGACGGCGCCGCCGAGGAGGTGATCGGCGCCCTGCTCGAGCACATGGTGCCACGCGAGGAGGTGGTGATCGCCACGAAGGCCGGGCTCACCCCCGGCGGCCGCCGGCGGCGCGACGGCTCCCGCGGGCACCTGCTGCGCTCGCTGGACGCCTCGTTGCGCCGGCTCGGCACCGATCACATCGACCTCTGGCAGGTGCACGGATACGACCCGCTGACCCCGCTCGAGGAGACCCTCGCCGCCCTCGACCACGCGGTGACCAGCGGCAAGGCGCGCTATGTGGGCGTCTCGAACTTCGCCGCGTGGCAGACCGCGCGGGCCGCCACCTGGCAGGCCGCCTGGCCGGGACGCGCGCCGATCGTCGCCGCCCAGATGGAGTATTCGCTGCTCGAGCGCGGCGTCGAGCGCGAGCTGCTGCCCGCCGCGTCGGCCCTGGGCATCGGCCTGCTGGCCTGGTCGCCGCTGGGCCGCGGGGTGCTGACCGGGAAATACCGCGACGGCCGGCCGCTGGACTCGCGGGCCGCCTCCGAGCACTTCGCCGCGTTCGTGCAGCCGTACCTGGAGCCGCGCAGCTCGAGCATCGTGGAGTCGGTGACGACCGCCGCCCGCGGGCTGGGCGTCTCGCCGATCGAGGTGGCGATCGCCTGGATCCGCGACCGGCCGGGGGTGTCCGCGCCGATCCTCGGGGCGCGGACGGCGGGTCAGTTGCAGGGCGCGCTGCTCAGCGAGGAGCTGACCCTGCCGGCCGAGATCGCGAACGCGCTCGACGACGTGTCGGCGATCGAGTGCGGCTACCCCGAGCGCGAGGGATGAAGCTCCGGCGGGCGGTCTTCCTGCTGCTCGGCACCGTGCTGCTGCTGCCGTACGTGCTGCTCACCTGGGTGCTCGTCCGGATCCTGGTGGACGACCCGGCCAATCGCCCGGCAGCGCTGCTGATCACCGTCGTGGCCGGCGCGGTCGCGCTGCTGCCGCCGTTCCTGGGCGGCACCCGCGAGCTGGAGATCGCGGCCGTCCGGGCCCTGCTGCGCGTCGACCTGCCCGCGCACGACCCGCAGGTTCCGCTGCCGCTGGAGGCGCGGCTGCGGTCGGCGCTGTGGTTCGCGGTGCACCTGGCGGTGGGCGCGGCGATCGGAGCGGCGCTGCTGATCGCCGTACCCCTGGCTCTGATCGTCTTCGCCGAACGGCTCGGCCTGACCCGGGGCGCGCTGGACGACCTGGCGATCGGCCCGCTGGGCGCGAACGATGTGTGGTGGTGGACGGCCGTGGGGGTCGCGCTTCTTCTGGGTACGGCCTGGGCCGCGGCCGGACTGGGCGCCCGCGCCTCGACGGCCGCCAGCCGCTGGGCCGGGGACGGGCCGAGCAGCACCGGCGCCATGGTCGACGCGAGGGC
>NZ_JBFAZH010000732.1:0-3992 GCF_040681735.1 Actinoplanes sp. NPDC051633
GGAAGGTGCCCGGCTCCAGCCGGAAGAAGTTGAAGACGTCGTCGACCGGCTCGGCATCCGGGCTGTAGGCGCCCGCGATGCGCTCGGCGGCACCGACCGGCGCGTAGACCGGCAGCGGCGGCTTGGGACCCGCGGGGTCGTATCGCCGGACCACAACGTAGTCGCACGCGTCTGACATGTGGTCACAGTGCAGATGGGTGAGCAGTATCGCGTCAACCGCGTCGAGCCCGGCGTATCGCTGCAGAGCGGACAGTGATCCCGACCCGAAATCGACGAGAAGCCGAAAACCCTGGGCCTCGACGAGGTAGGCGGAACAGGCCGATTCGGGGCCGGGGAAACTACCGGCACAGCCGAGAACGGTCAGTCGCATGCGGATACCCCTGAATCACGCCCCGTCGTCCACGCCCCGTCCGACCGGCCCGTGGTGATAATCAGAGACCAGTCAATCACGCTGCGAAGCGTACGCCGGGACCAGCGCGCCGGATAAACGTCTGATCGATTTGTCGCCAAATCGACAACCTACATCACACCGCCCGTGACCTCGGTCTCCATGCTCCGCGTTACTACCCGTGATGGATCCCCGTTGCACACCGTGAGGCCGTTGACTTCACTTTGCGGCCTCCGGCGCCCGGTCCTCCGGGCGGCGTGGAGAAACCCGAGCCTGGAGGCATGGCGATGTCGACCGACGTGGATGCACCGACGGCCGTCGTACCGTTCGGCTGGGAGGGCGACGTCGCCACGGTCGATCCGAACGACCGCGATCTGTTCTTCCGCTTCCCCGCCGCGGACGACCCCGCCCCCGGCACCCGCCGGCTGCTGTCCATGTCGCTCTACGCCTCGGCGCTCGGCCTGATCGGGGTCGGGGTGGGCGTGCGCGGGTTCATCTCGGTGGTCGGCGGCGTGCCCGGCTGGTACATCCCGGTGCTCTCCCTGCTCGGCCTGATGAGCGTCGCGCTGGTCGTGGGCGCGTTCCTCTCGATCCACCGGCGGGTGCTCCCCTACGTGCTCATGCTCGCCGCGGCGGTCCCGCTGGCCGGCGACGTGGCCCTGGCGGTCACCCAGTAACAACGTGGTAGCCCACCCACGTGTCGGACCCTCGGACAGGTGGGTGGGCTACCACTTTGCTCGGCCGGCGGCTGCGTGCGGCCTTGCGCACGACGGCGGCCGGCTGGGACTTCGGGACTTCAGATGGCTCGTATTCCGCAAAGCCTTTGATCTAAGCCCAGAGCTGGCCGTCGAGCGCGTCTTCCGCGTCGGAGAGCGTGCCGCCGTAGGCGCCGGTCGACAGGTATTTGTAGCCGCCGTCGCAGATCACGAACGCCACGTCGGCGCGACGGCCGGCCTTGACCGCCTCGTGCGCCACCGCCAGCGCCGCGTGCAGGATCGCGCCGCTGGAGAAGCCGGCGAAGATGCCCTCGACCTCGACCAGCTGACGGGTACGCAGGACCGCGTCGCGGGTGCCGACCGAGAAGCGCCGGTTGAGCACCGTCGCGTCGTAGAGCTCGGGGACGTACCCCTCGTCGATGTTGCGCAGGCCGTAGACCAGCTCGCCGTAGCGGGGCTCGGCGGCCACGATCTCGATGCCCTCGACCTTCTCCTTGAGGAAGCGGCCGGTGCCCATCAGCGTGCCGGTGGTGCCCAGCCCGGCCACGAAATGCGTGATCGTCGGCAGGTCGCGCAGCAGCTCGGGACCGGTCGTCTCGTAGTGGGCGCGGGCGTTCGCCGGGTTGCCGTACTGGAACAACATCACCCAGTCGGGGTGCTCGGCGGCGATCTGCTTGGCGGTCGCCACCGCCTGGTTGGAGCCGCCCGCGGCCGGCGAGAAGATGATCTCGGCGCCGTACATGCGCAGGAGCTGCACGCGCTCGGCGGACACGTTCTCCGGCATCACGCAGACCAAGCGGTAACCGCGCAGCTTGGCCACCATGGCCAGGGAGATGCCCGTGTTGCCGCTGGTCGGCTCGAGGATCGTGTCGCCCGGGCGCAGCCGGCCGGCCTCCTCGGCCTCGCGCACCATGTAGAGCGCCGGCCGGTCCTTGATGCTCCCGGTGGGGTTGCGGTCCTCGAGCTTCGCCCACAGCCGCACCGGCGGTGCCCCGTCGGGCACCGTCGGCGAGAGGCGGGGCAGACCGACCAGCGGTGTGCCGCCGCACGCGTCCAGGAGGCTCTCGTAGCGAGCCATGCCGTCTACAAACCTAGGAGGGCCGCGGCCGCGGCGAAGCCGAGCGCGCCGCCGGCCACCGCCGGCAGGATGGTGATGGAGTCACCGTCGGAGAGCTTGGCGTCCAGCGCGCCGAGGAAGCGGACGTCCTCGTCGTTGACGTAGACGTTCACGAAGCGGTGCAGACCGCCCTCGGGGGTGATCAGCCGGCCCTTGAGGCCGCTGTGCTTGGCGTCCAGGTCGTCGATCAGGCTCGACAGCGTCTCGCCGGAGCCCTCGACGGTCTTCGCGCCGCCGGTGTAGCTGCGCAGGATGGTGGGAACGCGGACTTCGATAGCCATTGCTGTGATGCTCCTCAAGAAGAATGAGTTCAAGACGGACGGGGTCGGGAGTCGTCGCTCAGCGACACTCATAGAAAACCGACGCCGGGCTCTGCCCGAACATGAACGTCTGAACCATCACACTTCCACTGTCGCATCCACGATGTTGACCTCTTCCTCGGTCACCACGGTGTCCACGATACGGAACGACCGGATCTCCTCGCCCGCGGGATCGCGTGTCGAGACGAGAAGGTAGTGAGCGCCCGGCTCGCCAGCGAAGGAGATGTCGGTCCGCGACGGATAAGCCTCCGTCGCCGTGTGCGAGTGGTAGATGACGACCGGCTCCTCGTCGTTGTCGTCCATCTCGCGCCAGACCCGCAACTGCTCCATCGAGTCGAACTCGTAGAACGTCATCGACCGGGCGGCGTTGTCCATCTCGATGAGGCGGGTCGGCACGTCGCTGCCGATCGGGCCGGCGACCACGCCACAGGCCTCGTCCGGGTGGTCCCGGCGGGCGTGGGCGACGATCGCCTTGACGATCGCGCTGTCGATGGTCAGCACACACTTCACATTACCGTGGGAAATCGGAGATCAGGCGTGGCCGTGGCCACAGCTCAGTCGATCTCCGGGAGCGAGTTGAGCAGCGACTCCTGCAGGTAGCCGAGGTAGGCGTAGACACTGAGCTGGAACACCCGGCTGGAGGCCGGGTCGTGCAGCACCGCGTCGTCGAGCTCGTCGCCCAGGTCGGTCTCCGCGCTGATGTCGAGCCGGGTGCCCATCGCCAGGCGGGCGTCGTTGATCGCCCGAAGCCAGGCCTCCGCCGTCTCCGCGTCCAGCCGCACCTCGCCCGGCCCGTCGTCGGGCAGCGCGGCCAGGATCGCGCCGGCCTGGTCGATCTTGCCGGTCTTGAGCTCACCCTCGGTGTACTGCCGGAACTCGGCCGAATCCTCGGGGCGGTCGGGATAGATGTCCGGAAACAGCCGGTCGACCACCGGGTCGCCGTGGGCGAAGCCGTCGGTCAGCAGGTCGACGACCTCACCGGCGACCTTGCGGAGCACGCGCACCTCGTCGATGGCGAACGCGGCCACGCACTCGCTGCCGTTGCGTCGGAACATGCCTAAACCACCCTCATGCGCGGTCGACCGTCGCCCACAGACCGTATCCGTGCAATTGCGAGGCGTCCAACTCCATGCGCTCGCGGGCTCCGGACGAAACAACGGCCTTGCCCTTGTTGTGCACGTCCAACATCAGCGACTCGGCCTTCTCGCGGCTATAGCCGAACAGCTTCTGGAACACCCAGGTCACATACGACATCAGATTGACCGGGTCGTCCCAGACGATCGTCACCCAGGGCCGGTCGACTTCCGGGACTTCCTCGATCTCCGGCGTCTCGGCGGGAGCGACCTGGGGCAGCGCCATGCCCACCATCGTGCCACCGGATCGGCGTGATCGTGGAACCAGAACCTTTAAGCCCTGGTCACGAACCGGTAGACCGCACCGGTGGGTCCGGC
>NZ_JBFAZH010000733.1:0-3989 GCF_040681735.1 Actinoplanes sp. NPDC051633
CTGCCGCTGCGGGACATCGCCGACGCGGTCGTCGCGCTCGGCCCGGCCGCCGCGGTCGCCATCGCCGTCGTCGGCGGGCTGCTGCTCTCGGTGCTGGTTCCGCGCACCGCGATCACCATCGCGTGCGGCGCGCTGCTGGGCGCACCGACCGGTGCGGCGACCGCCCTGGCCGCCGCGGTGATCGCCGCGATCGCCACCTACTACGCCGGCCGCTGGGCCGGGCGGGGCGCGCTCGGCGCCAAGGCCGGCGGGCGCATGCAGCGCCTGGACGGCTGGCTCAACAAGCGCGGGCTCGCCGCGGTGCTGCTGGTGCGTTTCCTGCCGCTCGCGCCGTTCGGCCTGATCGGGTACGCGTACGGCACGACCAGCGTCTGCCAGAAGCGCTACCTGCTGGGCACGACGCTGGCGTCGATCCCGTCCGCGGTGTCCTACGCAGTGATCGGCGCCGCGGTGACCGCCCCGGGTTCGCTGAACCCGATGTCGCTGGCGCCGGCCCTGATCGGCTTCACCCTGACCACGACGATCGTCTACCGGTGGCGCCGCTCGGCCCGCCGCACCGCCGCCGCAGCCGCCTGACCGACAGCACGCGAAGGCCCGGCCACCCGGCCGGGCCTTTCGCATATGTAAGTGGTAGCCCAGCCACCTGTCCGACGACCACACACGTGGCCCACCTACCACTAATGCCGATTGTCCGGCGCCCGGCGCGCTTTTCCCGCCCACGCTGCCGTGGCAGCTGGTCCGCGCACGCCGCTGGGCTGCAGCCGCCTCCGACCTGCTCCGCAGGCCCGGACTCACGTTGGTAGCGGCGAAGGCCCGGCCTTCTCGCGCGCGTCGCCTGCCCGCCCACCAGAGGGTGGGTCACCCTCCGCGGAGGCCGCCGCCTCCCCCACCCCGGGCACTGGGTGGGCCGGAAACTACCGGCCGGGTGTGACAATTCCGGCCGGTAGTCCACAAGCCGTCAGACGACCACGCTGACCAGGCGGCCCGGCACCACGATGACCTTCTTCGGGTTACGGCCTGCCAGCGTCTCCGCGACCTCCGCCAGCGCCGCCTCCCGCACCGCCGCCTCGGCCGCGTCCGGTGCCACCTCGACCCGCCCGCGCACCTTGCCGTTGATCTGCACCGGGTAGGTGATCGACTCGGCCACCTGCTGGGCCGGGTCGGCGACCGGGAAGTCGACGTAGGCCAGCGAGCCCGAGTGGCCCAGCTTGCCCCACAGCTCCTCGGCCATGTGCGGCGCGAACGGCGACACCATCAGCACCAGCGGCTCGACCGCCTCCCGCGACGCCACGGGCAGCGGGGTCAGGCCGTTGGTCAGCTCGATCAGCTTCGCGATCGCGGTGTTGAACCGCAGCTCGTCCATGTCCGTCCGGACGCCGTCGATGATCCGGTGCAGCAGGCGGCGGGTCTTGGTGTCCAGCGGCTCGTCGGTGACCCGGACGGCGCCGGTCCCCTCGTCGACCACCAGGCGCCAGACCCGCTGCAGGAACCGCTGGGAGCCGACCACCGCCCGGGTGTCCCACGGGCGGGATACGTCCAGCGGGCCCATCGCCATCTCGTACACCCGGAACGTGTCCGCGCCGTACCGCTCCGACATCTCGTCGGGGGTGACCACGTTCTTCAGCGACTTGCCCATCTTGCCGTACTCGCGGCTCACCTCCTGCTCGCCGTAGAACCATTTGCCGTCGCGCTCGACGACCTCCTCGGCGGGCACGATGACGCCGCGCGCGTCGCGGTAGGCGTACGCCTGGATGTAGCCCTGGTTGAACAGCGTCCGGAACGGCTCGAACGAGGACACGTAGCCCAGGTCGTACAGCACCTTGTGCCAGAAGCGCGCGTACAGCAGGTGCAGCACGGCGTGCTCGACGCCGCCCACGTACAGGTCGACGCCGCCCGGATCGCCCGGACCCTGCGGACCCATCCAGTAGGCCTCGTTCTCCGGGTCGACCAGGATCTTGTCGTTGTGCGGGTCCAGGTAGCGCAGCTCGTACCAGCAGGAGCCCGCCCACTGCGGCATCGTGTTGGTCTCACGGGTGTACCGCTTGGGGCCGTCACCCAGGTCCAGCTCGACCTCGACCCAGTCCTTCTTGCGGGACAGCGGCGTCTCCGGCTCGGTGTCGGCGTCGTCCGGGTCGAAGGTGCGCGGCGAGAAGTCGTCCACGTCCGGCAGCACCACGGGCAGCATCGACTCGGGCAGGGCCACCGGCAGGCCGGTCTCGTCGTACACGATGGGGAACGGCTCGCCCCAGTAGCGCTGCCGGCTGAACAGCCAGTCACGCAGCCGGAAGGTGGTCGCCCCCCGGCCCTTACCCTGCTCCTCCAGCCAGGAGATCATCGACGCCTTCGCGTCGGCCACCCCCATGCCGTTCAGCCAGTCGCTGTTGATCGCGGCGCCTTCACCGGTGTACGCGCCCTCGAAACCCTCGGGAGCCTCGACCGTCCGGATGATCGGCAGGTCGAACACCTCGGCGAAGGCCCAGTCGCGCTCGTCCTGGCCGGGCACCGCCATGATCGCGCCGGTGCCGTAGCCGGCCAGCACGTAGTCGGCGATGAACACCGGGATCCGCGCGCCGTTGACCGGGTTGGTCGCGTACGCGCCGGTGAAGACCCCGGTCTTGACCTTGACGTCGGCGGTCCGCTCCTCGTCCGTCTTCGCCGCGGCCTGGGCCCGGTACGCCGCCACCGCCGCCTCGGGCGTGGCGTGCCCACCGGTCCAGGCGTCCTTCGTACCCTCCGGCCAGGTCTGCGGAACGACCGACGAGACCAGCGCGTGCTCCGGTGACAGCACCATGTAGGTGGCACCGAACAGGGTGTCCGGCCGGGTGGTGAAGACGCTGATGACGTCGTCACCGGAGGACATCGGGAAGTCGACGTGGGCGCCCCGCGAGCGGCCGATCCAGTTGCGCTGCATCAGCTTGACCGGCTCGGGCCAGTCCAGCACGTCCAGGTCCTCGACCAGCCGGTCACCGTACGCGGTGATCCGCATCATCCACTGCTTCAGGTTGCGCTGGAAGACCGGGTAGTTGCCGCGCTCGCTGCGGCCCTCGGGGGTGACCTCCTCGTTGGCCAGCACCGTGCCCAGCCCCGGGCACCAGTTGACCGGCGCCTGGCTGACATACGCCAGCCGGAAGCCGTCGACCACCTCCCGGCGCTCGACCGCCGACAGCGACGCCCAGTCGCGGCCGCCCGGCACCTCGCGGTCCCCCGCGGCGAACGACGCGATCAGGTCGTCGATCGGGCGGGCCTTGCGCAGGTCCGGGTCGAACCAGGAGTTGAACACCTGCAGGAAGATCCACTGCGTCCACCGGTAGTACTCGGGGTCCGTGGTGGAGAAGGTGCGCCGGCTGTCGTACGCCAGGCCCAGCCGCCGCAGCTGGCCCCGGTAACGCTCGACGTTCGCCTCGGTCGTGGCGCGCGGGTGGGTGCCGGTCTGCACCGCGTACTGCTCCGCGGGCAGGCCGAACGCGTCGAAGCCCATCGGGTGCAGCACGTTGTAACCGGCCATCCGCTTGTAGCGGGTGTAGCAGTCGGTGCCGATGTAGCCCAGCGGGTGCCCGACGTGCAGGCCGGAGCCGGACGGGTACGGGAACATGTCCTGCACGTGCAGCTTGGGCGCGCCGTGGCGGGGGTGGCTGGGATCGGCCAGCTCGCCGCTCGGATTGGGCGCGTAGAACGTCCCGTTTTCCTCCCAGTACGCCTGCCAGCGCGGCTCGATCTCGCCGGCGGTCGCGGCCGTGTATCGGAAGGGCGGGGTCTCGGACTCGCTCATCTTCACCATCTCGTCGTCTCGAAGTGGTCGGGGTCGTCGAGCCTGCCGAGGGCACAAAAAAGCCCCTCACGCAGGAGGGGGCGCCGTGCTGGTCGTCGAACTAGCGACGTGTCAGCACGGCCGGCTAAGGAACAGGAACGACCGGACCATGCGTGCATGATACCGGTCGCCGCTGTCCGGCCGCGACCGGTATCACCCTGGCTGCTATCACTTCGGCCCC
>NZ_JBFAZH010000734.1:0-3984 GCF_040681735.1 Actinoplanes sp. NPDC051633
CCCGCCGCTGGCAGCCGCGGCCACGGTGGTCGCCGCCGGCCCGGGGCTGACCGCGCGGCTGGACGGCCGGCACCTGCGCCTGACGTGGCAGCCGGAGACCGACTGGCTGCACGGCTGGGTCACCGTGCGGGGCCCGGCCGGCTGGGCCGACGTGCGGGTCACCGGTCAGGTGGCGCAGGACGAGCCGCTGTCCCTCTCCGCCGTGGAGGAGTGGTTCGCCGGGGACTCGGACGGGGCCCGGATGACCGTCCTCGCCGCCCCGCCGCCGCGTCCGCGTCGCATCGCGCCGGTCGTGGTCGCCGGCGTGGTGCTGCTCGCGGTCCTCACCGGCGCGGGAGTGGCGTACGCGTTGCGCACGCGCGACTCCTCGCCGACCGCGACCGCGCCGATCTCGCAGGCGTCCGCCTCCCCGCGGACCTCCGCGTCCACCCCTACGCCCAAGGTGCCCAAGGTGCCGCTCACGGCCAGGGCATCCAGCATGGACAAGCCGGTGGTCACCGGCACGATCAAGGTGGGCGACGAGCCCGAGGGCACCGCGGTCTCCCCCGACAACCGCACGGTCTACGTCGCCAACCAGGGCTCCCGCGTGCTGTCCGTGGTGGACGCCCGCACCCGCAAGGTCACCGACGTACGCCTGCGCAGCAATCCGCGCTTCGTCGCGGTCTCGCGCGACGGCCGCCAGGTCTTCGTCTCGATGTACCGCGACGACAAGAGCGGCAGTGGCGTGGCCGTGATCGACGCGCGCACGCGAAAGGTCACCAGGTACGTGACGACCGGGCCGCAGCCGTACACGCTGTCGGTCGCGCCGGACGGCCGGCTGTGGGTGCCGATCCACGGCCGTCGGCGGGTGGAGGTCTACGCCGCGAAGGACCAGCGGGCCGACGGCTTGGTGCGGGTGCAGCCCAACCCGCACGCGATCACCTTCTCCGCCGGCACCGCGCGCGCCTTCACCGCGAACCACGAGTCCAACTCGGTGTCGATCATCGACCTGCGGATGGACAAGCTCGAGGGGTCGGTGCGGGTGAGCCGCTCCCCGCACAGCCTCGCGGCGTCGCCGGACGGGACGAAGGTGCTGGTCGCGGGGTACGACGCGGACACCGTCGACCTGATCGACGCGGGCAGCGGCAAGCGCACCGGCCCGATCGAGGTCGGCGACAAGCCGCAGAGCGTCGCCTACGCCCGGGACGGACGACACGCGTACGTGGTCAACGAGGGTGACGGGACGGTGTCCGTGCTGAACGGACGGACCGGCCGGACGACGGCGACGATCAAGGTGGGCCGCAGTCCGCGTACCGTCACGGTCTCTCCGGACGGCCGGACCGCCTATGTGTCCAACGGCGACGACGACACCATCTCGGTTCTGCGCATCGCTTCCTGAGCACCTCTCGGCTTATCATCGGCGTGTGATCGGGGACTACACCGAGCGTCACGGCCCTGAACGAGACGACCCAGAACGTAAAGGCTCAGGGCCGCCGCGATGAACGGTGCGGGCACCGTCGCGCTGGTGATCGCGGTGTGCGGCGCCTTGAGCTACGCCGCCGCGTCAATCCTGCAGGCCGTCGCGGCCCGCCGCAGCTCAGGCACGGTCAAGACCATGGGGCACCCGCTCTACCTGGTCGGCATCGTCTGCGACATGCTCGCCTGGGCCGGCTCGATGGTGGCCCTGCGGGAGCTGGCCGTCTACGTCGTCGAGTCGATCCTCGCGTCCTCGCTCGCGCTCACCGTCATCGGCGCCCGCCTGGTCCTCGGCTCCCGGCTGCGCCGGCGTGACTCCATCGCGATCGCGGTCACGATCGGCGCGCTCGGGTTGCTGGCCCTGTCGGCCGGTCCGCAGGACGACGTCGCCGCGTCGGGCTGGCTGCGCCTCTGCCTGTGCGCGGCGGCCTTCGCGATGGTGCTGGCCGGGTGGGGTGCGGCCAAGGTGGGCGCGCCGGGCGGCATGGTCGCCGCGCTGGCCGGCCTGTCGCTGGGCGGCGCGGCGTTGATCGGACGGGTGCTGCCGGTGCCGCCGGGCCTCAACGGCTGGGCCACGGCGTGGGCGATCGCCACCGAGCCGTTGACCTTCGCGTTGCTCACCTTCGCCGGGACCGGCATGACGCTGTACGCGCACGCGCTGCAGCGGGGCGAGGTCGGCCCGGTCACGGCCGTGCACTGGACCGCCGAGGTCACCGCGCCGTCGGCGATCGCGCTGGCCTTCCTCGGCGACACCGTCCGGCCCGGGTGGGGCTGGGCGGCCCTGGTCGCGGGGATGGCGATCGTGGGCGCCGCGGTGCTGCTCGCGACGGCGCCGGCGACCAACGCGACGCACGACACCGCCGTCGCCGAGGTGCCCCGGCCGGCCGTTCCGACCGCCGCCCGGTCCGCCGTGCGGATCATCTGGTGGGGTCCACCGCCCATCTGGCGGCCACCAGATCGTGGCGCGGCCGCTACCGTGCCCGATCGGCCGTTCGCCCAGCTAACCTGGACTCCGGTCGTGGACGGCGGAAACTTTGACCCGCTGGGCCGTTTCAAGGGCGCCGCTCCCGGGCAGAGGGCAGAGTCGAGGCGTCTGTAGGTTCAGAGTGGCGGAGGTGCCGATGCGCTACACCGACGAGGCTGGACCATCCTCGGACAGCGTTCTGGCAGATCTCGACGCCGCTGCTCTGAGCTATGCGACCGCCCTGTCGGACGGTCCCGACGGGCAACGCGCGCTGCTCAGGGACCGGTTCGTCGCGGAATGTCTGCCTTTCGCCGGCCGGATGGCTCGTCGGTACCGCGGCCGCGGAGAGCCGCTGGACGATCTGGAGCAGGTCGCCCGGATGGGGCTCGTCAAGGCGATCGACCGGTACGACCCGGAGCGCGGCTCCTTCACCGCATACGCCGTCATGACCATCTCCGGTGAGCTCAAGCGCCACTTCCGGGACACCACCTGGGCGGTGCACGTGCCACGGCGGGTTCAGGACCTCACGCTCGAGGTGAACCGCGTCCGCATGGACCTGACCGCGTCGCTCTCCCGGCCGCCCGCGATCGCGGAGATCGCCGACCGGCTCGGCGCGACCGTCGAGGACGTCACCGAGGCGGTCGTCTCCAGCGCGGGCCACTCGCCGATCTCGCTCAACGCGCCGACGATGGGCACCGACGGCGCGGCCGAGCTGGGCGAGCTGCTCGGCGACGTCGACCGTGACCTGGAGGCCGTCGACGACAGCATCACCGTGGCGGAGCTGCTGCTCAGGCTGCCGGCCCGGGAGCGGACGATGCTGATGATGCGCTTCCACGGCAACCACACCCAGGCCGACATCGCCGCGGAGCTGGGCATCTCGCAGATGCACGTGTCGCGCACGCTCACCCGGACACTGGCCTGGCTGCGCGAGGCGATGATCAGCGACACCATCCCGCGCTGGCACGGTGCGGGGGTGCCGTCCGAGTCGCTCGCCATGCGGGTGTCCACGTGCCGGACCGCGGACGGGATCACCGTGCGCATCATCGGTGAGGTGGACCGCGACAGTGCGGATCGGCTGCGCGCCGGCCTGCTCCACGCGGTCCGCGCCGCTGCCGGGCTCGGACGTCTGACCATCGATCTGACCAACATGCCGCTGATCGACGCGGCCGGTCTGGCCGTGCTGACCGAGGCCGCGGAGCTGGCGGAGCCGCCGTTGCAGCTGGTCGGCGTGCAGCGCTACGTGGCGAAGGTGCTCGCCGTGGCGGGTCTCGACTCGCACGTGGCCGACCGGCCCTGACAAGCGGTCGAACAGACAGCCTCAGCGCAGCAGTGTCGCCCACACCACCTTGCCGCCCTCCGAGGGCAGCCAGCCCCACGACGTGGCCATTGCCTCGACCAGCATCAGGCCGCGTCCGGGGCGGTCGCCGTCGCGCCGCAGCACCGGGGGCTCGGGGGATCCGTCCCGCACCGTGATCGCGAGATGCCGGGCCCACAGCGACACCTGCAACGTCGCCATCGTGTTGGCGTGCGACACGACGTTGCTGATGAACTCGTTGGCGATCAGG
>NZ_JBFAZH010000735.1:0-3982 GCF_040681735.1 Actinoplanes sp. NPDC051633
CCGACGTGGCCGGTGATCCTGCGCAACTACCCCGCGCACGAGGAGGGCGGCGACCGGGTCTTCGGCGTCGCGGTGCAGGAGTTCGTCGACGACGGCGCCGGCAACGTCGCCGCCGTCCGCGTCGCCGACGTCGTCGTCGAGCGGATCGACGGCAGACGCACGGTGACCGTGACTCCCGGTTCGGAGCGCGACATCCGCGCCGAGCTGGTCCTGCTGGCGATCGGCTTCGAGGGTACGGAGAAGCAGCCGCTCCTCGACCAGTTCGGTGTCGTCCGCACCCCGCGCGGCGTCGTCGACGCCCGGCCCGACTGGCAGACCAACGTCGACGGCGTGTTCGTCGCGGGTGACATGCACCGCGGCGCGTCGCTGATCGTCTGGGCGATCGCCGAGGGCCGGGCCGCCGCGGCGGCCGTCCACCGGCACCTCGGTGCGTTCGGCGAGCTGCCGGCGCCGGTCGAGCCGTCGTCCCAGCCGCTGACCGCGGTGCGCTGAGCCAAGATCACCGCTACCTACTGTGGATGGTCGATGACACCATAGGCGGGTGATCGACCACTCGCAGTCTGTGCAGAGCGCTCGCGACGGTGTCCGGTCCTGGGTCCGGTCGGCCGGCGCCGGCCTGCGGCGGGCCACCCCCTACGGCATCGTGGCCTTCCTCGGCGCGTCCGCCGTGGCGCCGGTCGTCGGGGCCGCCCTCGGCGCGACGGCCGAGATGAACGCGGCGCTGGGCCAGCTCGGCGGGATGGGCAGCAACTATCTGTCCAACGCTCTGGTCAGCGCCGCCGACCGGGCGCGCGGCGACGCCGGCCCGGAGGGCCTGCGCGACGAGATCGCCGCCGAGCTGCTCGCCCGTCTCGACAGCGGCGACGCCGGCCTGCGCGACGAGATCGCCTCGGTGCTGCGGGCGGTGGGCGCGGTCGACATCGCGCTGCGCGAGGCCGACGACGATCTGCGGCTGGAGCTGGCCGGGGCGTTCGGCGCGCTGGGCGCCGACGTCGGGCGGCTGCATCTGCTGGCCGAGGACGCGTCCCGGTCGCTGGCCGCGCTGGGCATCGAGCAGCGGCAGCAGACCGACCTGATCCGGCAGTCGCTCATCGCGACCCATCAGATCCGAGAGGAGTTGCGCGGTCGCCGTCCGCTCGCGACGCCCCGGCCGGTGTCGCCCGAGGGACCCGGCGATGACCCCGGAGGCCCGGCGCCCTACCCCGGCATGGCCAGCTTCGACTCGCTGGACGCCCGCTACTTCCGCGGTCGCGAGACGCTGGTCGCCGAGCTGCTCGGCCGGCTCAGCGAGCAGCTGATCGGCGGTCCGCCGCTGGTGGTCGTGGGGGTGTCCGGCGCAGGGAAGTCGTCCCTGCTGCGCGCCGGATTGCTGCCGGCCCTGGACGGCCTCACCGAGGACAGCGGCTCGTGGCCGTGGCTGGTGATGACCCCCGGCGCGACGCCGCTGGCCGAGCTGACCGGCCGGCTCGAGGCGCTGGCCGATGCGAGCCGGGTGGTGATCGTCGTCGACCAGTTCGAAGAGCTCTTCACCCAGTGCACCGATCCCGCCGAGCGGCTGGCCTTCGCGGCGGCACTGGCGGCGGCCGCGCCCGCTCTGGTGATCATCGCGGTGCGCGCCGACTTCTATCCACAGTGCACGGAGCTGCCCCCGATGGTGGACATGCTCGCCGGCCAGGTGGTCGTCGGGCCGCTGAGCACGGCCGAGCTGCGCCGGGCGATCCGCGAGCCGGCCGCGATCGCCGGCTACACGCTCGAACCCGGCCTGGAAGATCTGCTGCTGGCCGATCTGGGCGCGCTGGGCGGCGGTGGATCGCTGCCGCTGCTGGCGCACGCGCTGCGCGCCACCTGGGATCGGCGCGACGGCGACACCATGACGGTGGCCGGTTATCGGGCGACCGGCGGCATCCGGCGCGCGGTTGCGGAGACCGCCGAGACCATCTACCTGGGCCTGGACGAGGACGGCCGGGCGGCGCTGCGCCGGGCGATGCTGGCCTTGGTGACCATCGTGGACGATCTCCCGGTCCGGCACCGGGCTTCCCATGCCGAGGCCGACGTCGGTGTGCTGGCGCCGATGATCGCGGCGCGGCTGGTCACGGCGGGGGAGGAGACCGTCGAGGTCAGCCACGAGGCGCTGCTCACCGGCTGGGGGCGGCTGGCCGGATGGCTGGTCGAGGAACGGCAGACGATCCTGCTGCGGCAGCGGCTCGCGCTGGCGGCTGCCGACTGGGTCGCCTCGGGTGAGGACAGGGACTCGCTGTATCGCGGCGCACGCCTCGACGCCGCGCGGGAATGGGCGGCGGGTCGCCACCTGCCGGAGGCGCAGCGGCGATTCCTGGCGGCAGCGGAGTCGGCGGCCCAGGACCGGGAACTGGTCCGCCGCCGCACCACCAACCGGCTGCGTCGCACCGTCGCGGGGCTGGCCGTCGCGCTGCTGCTGGCCGTGACCGGCGGCGCGGTGGCCTGGTACCAGCGTGGCCAGGCCGAGGACAACTGGCAGGTTGCGCGGTCGCGGCAACTGGCCGCGGAGATGCGGACGGATTTCTTCTTCGACGAGCTGAGCGCCGATCGCAACGCCCTCGACTCGTGGGCGGCGTCGCGCACCACGGAGGCGCGCAGCGCATTGTTCTCCGCCCAGCAGACCACGACCATCGGCCCGCTCGGTGCCGAGCAGGGGGCATACCGGGTCGCGGTCGGCCCGGTCGGCCGCCGGGTGGCGGTCGGCTACCGCGACGGCCGTGTGCAGCTGTGGGACGCGGCCACCCTGCGGTTGGAGCGCGAGCTGCGCCATCCCGGCGCCAGCTTGATCGACCTCGCGTTCTCGCCGGACGGGCGCTACCTCGCGTCGGGCTCGATCAGCCGAACGGACGGCGTAGCCCTCTGGGACGTGGCGACCGGCACGTTGATCCGCACCCTCCCCGCCTTCGCCGCGGCCGCCTGGCTGCCCGACTCGTCAGCCGTCGTGGCCATGCGTGCCGACAAGGCAGGCCCGGACGGCGCGATCCTGGGTGTGTGGCGGCCGGCGGACGGCAAGCTTCTCGACAGCATCCCCACCCACTCCGGCGTCGCGCTGGCACTGGCCGTCAGCGCGGCGGGCGACCACGTGGCGGTGGCCGGACTCGGCCGGGTCGAGGTCATCCGCCGCTTCGACGGACGCGTCACCATGACGGATGCGGGACGTGACTATGCGGACGTCGTCTTCACTCGCGACGGCCGGCTGGTGACACTCACCCTCGCGTCTGCGGAGCTGGTGTCCTGGAATCCGATGAGCGGGCGGCGTATCGCCCGGCTGAGTGAGGCCGACCATCCGCTCAGTCCCAACCGCATCGCGGTGACGCCGGACGGCACGGTGCTGGCGCAGTCTCAGCGACCCAACTCGATCCAGCGCCTCCTGGCCGACGGAGGCGGTGCCCGCTTGGAGTTCTCCCTCTTCCGCGGCATGGCCCAGTCGATCGCGGTGTCCGGCGACGGGAAAACCCTCGTCGTCGCCGGCCTGGACTCTCCGCCGATGCTGTTCCGGCTCGGCGTCGGCCGCCTGTGGCACCCGAGTTCGGTGGGCTACGTCGCCTTCGGTCCGGGCGGCGACGTCGTGGCCAGTCAGGCGTTCGAGCCGCGGGTGCGTCTGTGGAACGCTCGCGCCGGAGACCTCACCGGAACGATCGAGCTGACCGGCGGCGCGGACGAGCCGCGTGGCATGGCCATCGGCCCGGACCGCACGCTGGTCGCGTCTGCCGGGGATGGCCGCGTCCTGGTCTTCGGTCCGGACGGCCGCCTCCGGCTCACTTTGCGATCCGCCGACGGCAAGGTGGCCCGCAGCCCGGCGATCTCTCCGGACGGCTCGCTGCTTGCCGTCGCCTTCCTCGACGAAGACGACGCCACCGCTCTGCCCGGCGTCGGTGTGTGGGATCTGCGGTCGGGCACGGCGCTGGGCGAACTCGACACCGCGGATCAGAGCGCCGAGCATGTGGCGTTCACACCGGACGGC
>NZ_JBFAZH010000736.1:0-3968 GCF_040681735.1 Actinoplanes sp. NPDC051633
CATGCTCGGCGAGGTGCCCGGGCTGGTCGAGGCCCTCGGCGGCTTCCCGCCGATCCCGAGCCGGTGGCTGGACGCGTCGCAGGCGCCCGAGTGGCTGCTGCCCGAGGGCTTCGGTCCGATCGGCGCGCTGCTGGTCACCCCGCTGCCCGGCAACGCCGAGCCGGCCGGCGCGCTGATTCTGGCCCGCCGGGGTGAGGGTGCCGCCTTCAGCGACGAGGACGAGATGCTCGCCCGGATCTTCGCGGCCCGCGCGGGCGCGGCGATCTCGGCGGCGATGCTCTACCGCGAGCAGGTGGACACCACCGCTGTGCTGCAGGCCGACCTGCTGCCGCCGGAGCTGCCGCAGCCCGACGGCGTCGAGCTGGTCGGGTCCTACCAGGCGGCGCGCGAGGCGCTGCGCATCGGCGGCGACTTCTACGACGTGTACGGTCCGACGCCGCGCAGCCCCGAGACGGTGATCGCGCTCGGCGACGTGTGCGGCAAGGGTCCCGAGGCGGCCGTGCTGACCGGCAAGGTGCGCCAGACGCTGCGCGCGCTGCGGCTGGTCGAGGCGCCGCCCGAGGAGATGCTCCGGGTGCTCAACCAGGCGCTGCTCGAGTCGGGCCGGCAGCACCGGTTCGTCACGCTGGTGGTGGGCTCGGTCCTGCGTACCGATCACGGCCGGGTGCGGCTCAGGCTCGCCTCCGGCGGGCACCCGCCGCCGCTCGTGCTGCGGGCCGACGGCCACGTCGAGGAGGTGCCGGCCACCGGCACGCTGATCGGCGTGGTGCCCGAGGTCGTGGTCCACCCGGCGACGGTCGAGCTGGCCCCCGGCGAGCTGTGCCTGCTCTACAGCGACGGGCTGACCGAGGCCCGCGGCGGCCCCAGCGGCACCGAGCAGTACGGCGAGGAGCGGCTGCGCGACGCGCTCTCGTCCTGCCAGGGCATGCCCGCCGCGGCGGCGGTCGAGCGGGTCCGCCAGCTCGTGTCCGACTGGGTGCACGGCGGTGTGCGCGACGACATCGCGATGATGGCCGTCCGGGCGCCGGGGCGCACCCCGCTGAGCCTGCGGGGCGGCGGCGTGCCGAACGCGTCCCGGTTCGCGATCGAGGACCGGCGGTCGAGGACGCGCCCATGACGGTCTTCACGACGACGCCCCCACGCTCGCTCGACGACCCCGGGTTCGGCGACTTCTTCCTGCGCCTGGTCGGCGACGGCGACGAGTACGGCGCGGTCGACGTGGTCAGCGGCCTGCTGAACGACGGGGTGTCCCCGCAGCGGATCATGACCGACCTGATCGCGCGCACCCAGGCGCGGGTCGGCGAGCTGTGGGCGGCCAACGAGTGGACCATCGCCCGGGAGCACGCGGCCACCGCCATCAGCGAGCGTGCGCTGGCCGCGGTCGCGGCGCGCTGCACGGTCCGGCCGACCCGTGGCCGCATCACCATCGCCTGTGTGGACGGCGAGTGGCACGCGTTGCCGGTGCGGATCCTGGCCGAGATGCTGCGGCTGGACGGCTGGCGGGTCGATTTCCTCGGCGCCAGCGTGCCCGGCCAGCACCTGGTCACCCACCTGCACCAGACCGGGCCCGACGCGGTCGCGCTGAGCTGCATGATCCCGGCCCGGCTGCCGCGGGCGCACGCGGCGGTGACCGCCTGCCGCTCGGCCGGGGTGCCGGTGATCGCCGGTGGGCGTGGCTTCGGGCCGGACGGGCGCTGGGCGCAGACCCTGGGCGCGGACGCGTGGGCAGCGGATGCCGAGGGGGCGGTGTCGCGGCTGGCGGAGAACTGGCCGCCGCGGATGGGTGACCCGTGGGTGTCGTCCTTCCTCGGCGATGACGAGTACACGTACGTGGTGCGGCACCGCGGCGACCTGATCGGCACCGCCCTCAGCCGGCTAGCCGATGTGTATCCGGAGACCGAGCGGTACGACCAGCGTCAGCACGACGCCACCGCGGAGGACCTGGGACACATCGTCGACTTCCTGGCGGCCTCGCTGTATGTGGCCGACGACCGGCTGTTCACCGACTTCGTCGACTGGACCGCGGCGGTGCTCGAGGCGCGCGGGGTGCCGGCCTCGGCGCTCGGCGCCGGCCTGCGCCTGATCTGCCGCCAGCTGCGCGACTACCCCACCGCAACCGCGTACCTCGACGCCGCGCTGGTCCGCATTAAATAGGTTGCGGGCCTTTCCGGGGCGCGGTTAGCGTGTCCGCATGATCTCCTGACGACGCCGCATCTCTTGCGATTCCTCGTTCCGGTTCTCTCGCCGGCGGCTTCGTCAGCCGTGGGGACAGCCTCTGCGCCGGCCCCGGGACTCCCCCATTTCTCCGCACCACGGCACTCCGCCTCGCTCTCTCTACGAGGAGGTTGCTCCATGCCTGCGCAACGATTCACGATCGACCTGAACGGCGCCGAGTCAGCAGATGTCGATCTGGCTGCTGCCGAACCCACCGCCGGCCAACCGACTGTCGTCGCGCTTCCCGACGGCGCCGTGCCCTCCCTTCCGGCTGCGGCCGGGAGCCGGCGCGAGCGGCGGAAGAAGGCCCGGCAACACGGCACCGCCGCCGATGAGCGGCTGGCCGCGCGCCAGCGCTCCGAGCTCTCGCACTCGAAGCGGGCAGCCGGCGTCGGCCAGGGCCGCTCCTACGCCTTCCGGCGTAGCTGATCCACCCGGCGCGCGGCCGCCTCCGGCGGCCCGCCGCGCGCGAAGGCCCGGAACTTGTGAGAGTTCCGGGCCTTCGTCCCACCGGCGGTTACGGCGTTGTCAGCTGCTGCGTGAGCCGGTCCAGGCCGTCTCTGATGAGTCGTCCGTATTCGTCGTCGCCGAGCGCGTCGATTCCGGCCCGAGCGTGGTCCAGGTGCCGGCGGGCGCTGCCGAGATCACCGATCTTGCGGTAGCAATCGGCCAGGTTGAGGTGCAGCGACGGATACAGGCCGGCGACCGGCAGAGCGACGCCGGCCTGCCCGGTCCGCTCGTCGGTGAGCGTGTCGGCCGCGGCGAGCGCCCGCTGGTCCCAGGCCAGTTCTTCATGCACGTCGTTCTGCACGTCGGCCATCGCATGCGCGAGGACGCACACGTGCAGAGGATCGCCTTGCTCGCCGCCGATCTCGTCCCAGATTCGGCTGAGCATCCGGCGGGCATCCTCGCGACGGCCTTGGTGATGGTTCAACTGGGCTGCCTCGCCGATACGGACGAGGGTCGGATCGGTGATCATCGGCGTCTCCCTAACGCGTCACTCCGCGACGATGACACGGATCGCCGCTGCCCGGGGAACCGGTCCGAGCGGCATGAGCACGGGGCCTGACCGAGAGCGCAAGTCGGCCACCGAACGCCAGCCACCAAACGCCAGCCACCGAACCTACTGCCCGACCACCGACCGCACGCCGACCACCGACCACCGACCGCACCGCCGACCACCGAGCCTGCCGCCGATCGCCGAGCGCTCGAACAACAACGTCGACGCCCACACCCAGCGGACCGACTGGGTTGCCGCCGACTTGGCCGCACGCACCGCTGTGAGAGCGACTGGCTCGCCCACACGCACCGCCGTCAGGCCGGCGGCCCAGGGTCGGCCGGGCCGATCACCGCGTCTGCGCCGGCCGCTGCGCGATCGCGAAGCCCGCGCGGTCGACCGGCGTCAGCGCCGGGCCGGTGCTGTTAGAGCTTGCCTCCGTTGCTCAGCGCGGCGTGGAAGTCCTCTCTTCCGCAGCTACCTGGACCACCGCCGCCGGCGCAGCTCGACCGAGACGGCGGACGGCGACGTCCGCGAGACCGCCGGCGACGACCTGCGCCTGACCCTGCTTTAGGTGCGGGCCGGCTGCCGCGCCGCGACCGGGCGATCGTCATCCTGCGCTACTTCGAGGACTACACGGTCGAGCAGGCGGCACAGTTGGTGGACCTGTCGGAGAGCGCGTGCGGGATCTGCCGGCGCCGGATCGGCTGGCCCTGTTCAGGGCGGGACGCCCCGGCGCGGCGTGGAACGCCACGCC
>NZ_JBFAZH010000737.1:0-3961 GCF_040681735.1 Actinoplanes sp. NPDC051633
CGGGCGTCACGGCCACCCCGTGGGCCCGGGATGACCGTGCGGGAGGTGAGCGTCGCCGCCGGGTCGGTCGCCGGCCCGGACACCGTCGACGAGGTCCGCCGCCTCGCCGCCGAGGTCGACCGTGCACTGTGGTCGCCGGGGCGGCGCGAGGACACCGACGCGTGGGGTTCGGTCCGGGCGGTCCGCAGCGGTCTGGCCCGGCGCGGGTTCCTCAGCCGCCTGCGGGCCGTGCTCGACCCCAGGCCGCTGCTGCCGGTCAGCGCGCGCAGGAAGCGCCGCGGATCGCCTTCGGCGGACTGACGTAGACCATCCCCGCGGTGCCGTCGGTGCCCCGGATCTCGAAGCAGTACTGCTTGACCGGGTCCACCTCGACCTTGAAGGTGCGGGCCTTCCCGACCGACGTCGTGTCGGGGACGTCGTCGCCCTCCGCGGCCACGGCCACCCCGAACCGCAGGTCGGCGTCGCTGGTCCAGGACAGCTCGACCAGGTTGCCGCGGTCGACCGGGTCGTTGAGCTCGATGCGCACGGCCGGTGCGGTCGGCCCGGCGGAGGCCGGCGCGCTCGGCGCGGTCACCGGCGGGGGTGGCATCGCCATGTCCTGCGGGCGGCTCAGCACCAGCAGCACCGCCACCACGGCCAGCACGGCGACCACCGCGGCGGCGGCGAGCACCTGGGGGCCGGGCAGGCGCCGGCGCCGCTCCGGGCCGAACTCCAGGATTGGCGTGCCGACCGGCAGCGCGGACGGCGCCTCGGGCTCGGTCAGCCGGGCCGCCACGTCCGCCGGCCGCTGCGCCGGATCCTTGGCCAGCAGCTCGAAGACCAGGGTGGACAGCCCCGGCGGCAGGTCGTCGCGCTCGATCGGTGGCGGCGGCTCGGTCAGCACCCGCAGCACCTGGTCGCCGTCGGGCTCGCCGGGCGGGGCCGGGAACGGCGACCGGCCCGACAGCGCCAGGTAGAGGATCGCGCCGAGGCCGTAGCGGTCGGACCGCTCGTCGAGGACACCGTCGCGGATGGTCTCCGGGGCGCGGAAGTCGGGCTCGCCCCGGGCCGGAAACGCCCGGCGCAGCGCGACGCCGAAGTCGGTCAGCACCGGCTCGCCGGACGCCCGGAACAGCACGTTGCCCGGCGTCACGCCACCGTGGACGCCCGTGGTCAGCGCCTCCGCCAGCGCCGAGCCGAGGGCGACGGTGTCCGGCACGGACAGCGGCCCGAAGCCGTCGATCAGCTCGGGCAGCGATTGGGCCAGCAACTCGCGGCGTAACGCCCGGCGGCCGTCGGGGAGCTCGACGATCCGGTCGGCGACGACCGAGTGGGCCGTGGGCGTGAAGCGGCGCAGCTCCGCCTCGACGTCGGCGCGGGTACGCCGGTCGAGCCGCTCCGGCAGCAGCTTGAAAGCCCGGCCCTCGCCGGTCTGCGCATCGACCCCGGCCAGCACGGATCCACCCAGCGGCACCAGGTCGCGATAGTCGTCGTCCGTCGTCATCCTCGTGTCCTTAAGCGGTCGGCCCTGTTCCGCGGCTCGTCGCACCCGCCCATCGTAGGAACGAGACCGATCGACGTGACACCCACCGGCAGGATGCTGCCGGGCTTTGTGGAGAGAACGTGGGGGAGACGATGACTGCCGCAAGCCTGGTACGCGTGACCGTGGCGGCGCCGGCCCGCCGGATCGACCTGGCCCTGCCCGAACGGGCGCCGGTCGCCGAGATGCTGCCCGGCCTGCTGCGCCGGGCCGGCGAGGTGGACGAGTTGCCGGACGGCGGCTGGCTGCTGCGCCGCGCCGACGGGGTCCCGCTCGACGCCGCGCGCACGCTCGCCGCCCAGCACATCCGCGACGGCGAGGTGCTGCACCTGGTGCCCGGCGCGCTGCACTGGCCGGAACTCGCGTACGACGACCTGGTCGACGCGATCGCCGGCGCGGCCGGACGCACCGGCCGCCTGTGGCAGCCCCGGCACACGCGCCTGTTCGGGCTGGCCGCGACGGTGCCGACGGTGTCGCTGACCCTGGTCGCGATCGTGCGCGCCGGGTCGGGCCGCGGGGCGCTGATCGTCGCGGCGGCGCTGCTGCTCGGCGGCACGTTGCTGTCCCGAGTGCTCGGCGACGCCGGCGCGGGCGCGGTGCTCGCCGCGCTGTCGGTGTCGGCGTCCTTTGTGGCGGGAGCGCTGCTGCTCGGCGGGCCGCTGCTCGGCGGATGCGCGGCGGTCCTGGTCGCGGCGGTGCTGGCGGTGCTCGCCGTCGGGTATCGACCGGCGGTGTTCGTGGCGGCGGCGGTGGCGGCCCTGCTCGGCGGGTCGGCCGCGGCCGCGGTGGAGCTCGGCTTCACCACCGGGCCGGGCGCCGCGGCGGTGGCCGGGGCCGTCGTGTTCCTCTTCTCGCCGCTGCTCGGGCCGCTCGCCGTACGCCTCGGCCGGCTGCCCACCCCGATGCTGCCGCGCACCGCGGCCGACCTGGTGCGCGATGACCCGCAGCCGCCGCGGCCCGCCGTCAACGCCGCCGTGCTGCGCGCGGACGCCTTGCTCACCGGCATGATCAGCGGGGGCGCGGCGACCGCATGCGGCGCCGCGGCGGTGCTCGCCGCCGTGCCGCGGACGTCCGGCACCGTCCTGCTCGGGCTGTTGACGCTCGGCTTCGGCGTACGCGCCCGCCTCTATCCCGCCGTGCGCCACCGCCTGCCGTTCCTGATCGCCGCGGCCGCCTGCCTCACCGCCGTGGCGGCCGGCCGCCCGCTGAGCTTCACACTGCCCGCCCTCCTCGCCCTGACCGCACTCGCCGTGACCTGCGCGATCGTCTACAGCAGACGCCGGGCCGGAGCGGCCCTCGCTCGATACGCCGAGATCGCCGAGATGCTGCTCGTCCTCGGCTGCGTCCCGGCGGTCTGCGCGGTGCTGCAGCTCTACGGCCTGGTCCGCGGGCTGGGCGGCTGACATGGCGACCCGCCGCGACCAGCTGCAGGCGCAGCGCTTCCTCGCCCAGCGCGTGCACTCGGCCCTCGTGATCCGCGAGACCGACCCCGAACAGCCACCGTTCCGCCGCCCGGCCGCCGCCGCCTTCGGCAGCATCGCGCTGGCCCTGGTGGTCCTGGTCGGCTTCGGCGTCTACGGCTTCCTCGCCCCGGGCGGCAACCGCGCGTGGCGCGCGGGCGACGTCGTGATCGTGGAGAAGGAGACCGGGGCGCGTTACGTCTATGTCGCCGAGCGCCTGCACCCGGTGCTGAACTACACCTCGGCGCTGCTCGCCCTGGGCCGATCCGCCCGCACGGTCAGGGTCTCCCGCGAGTCCCTGATCGGCGTCCCGCGCGGCCCGCGCATCGGCATCCCCGACGCACCCGACGCGCTGCCCAGGGCCGACCGCCTGCTGACCGCGGGCTGGAGTCTCTGCTCCCGTCCCACCGCCGACCGCACCGGCGCGCCGGTCGACGAGTCGATCCTGCTGGCCGGCGCCGATCCGGCGGGCGCCCGGCCGCTGGGCGAGGCGGCCCTGCTGGTGGAGGTGGCATCGACCCGCGACCAGTACCTGATCTGGCGCGGTCACCGCCATCGCATCGGCCGCCCCGACACGGTCACGGTGGGTTTGGCGCTCCGCGCCGAAGCGCGGGCCAGGGTGGGCGCGGCGCTGGTCGACATCCTCCCGGCAGGCGAGGCGATCGCCCCTTTGCGGGTACGCGCGCCGGGGCGGGCCTCGACGGCCGTGCCGAGAAGGTCGGAGCTGCTGACGGGCCAACTGGTCGTGGTGCAGACCCCGGCGGGCGCGCAGCACTATCTGGTCGAGAAGGACAGCCTGCGCCCGATCACCGAGCTGCAGTACGACATCCAGCTCGTGGCGCCGGTGACGGCGAAGGCCTACTCGGGGGTGGAATCGGTCGGCATCCCGATCGGCCTGGCGGCGGCCGCGGAGGCCCGCATGGCACTAGGGCCCCCGCCGGGCGCGGCGTCCCCGCCGGCGAGCCGCCCGGTCTTCGCCGCC
>NZ_JBFAZH010000738.1:0-3957 GCF_040681735.1 Actinoplanes sp. NPDC051633
TGTTATAATTCGTTTGATCATTATTATAGAGGGACGTTTTTAAAATTATGTCACTTATATATTTAGAGAGGAGTTTTTTATGTCTGGTGAAACAGCCGCGCAAAGTGGCCAGGGCGCGGCTGGCGTACGCGCGGACCGTCGACGTCCGGCAGCGCATCACGTCGGCGATCTCGTTGTCGGTCAGCCCCTCGTAGTAGCGCAGCACCAGCACCACTCGCTGCTGGCGAGGAAGCCCGGCCAGCAGGTTCCACAGGTCGTCCCCGGTGTTGGCCCGTTGCTCGACGGCCCGTTCGTGGGCGCCGGTGAGCGGCACGGTCGCCACCCGCCGCCGGCGACGCCAGGACAGGTACTCGTTGGTGAGCATGCGGCGCACGTACGCGTACGGCTCGTCCACCCGCTCGATGCGGTTCCACTTGATCAGGGCCCGGGTCAGTACCTCCTGGACGAGGTCCCGGGCCTGTTCCGGATCATGGCTGAGCAGCATGGCGTACCGCAGCAGGGCGGGTGACCGCGCCGTCGCGAACTCCTCGAAATGCATCCGGCCTCCTGCGCGAAAACGGTCTCTGTCCCCTTGACGCGGGCACGACCGGATCCGCTGTGCCGTTCGACGATAAGGCGGGCCGGTCGGCAGCTCATTGGTCGGCTTGCACCGCGCGCGGGCGTCGATGCGGTGCACCGCAGGGTCAGCAGCTCCACCGCCAACATGGTCAGCCGCTGCGCCGGCGCGCCGAGCCGTGTACTGACAGGTCCTGTTTCGTCTGCGGACGGCCCTCTAGCGTCGTTGTCGTGGATCACCGCAAAGATGTCCAGGACTTCCTGGCCAGCCGGGGCCCGGTCACCGAGTGGAGCGACCGCCCGACCGCCGACTAGTACCCCGGCCACCGGCGAACGACAGAGATCGAGGGCAGCATGGCCGAAGCCGAGAAGCCCGACGTGACCAGCCGCGTGCTGGTGCCGTCCTCGGCGTTGCTGTGGGGACTGCAGCTGGCGTTTCTCAGCCCCGCGCTGGCGTTGATCCTGGTCAACCTCTACGGGGCGACCACCGCCGAGGTCGGCTGGGTTCTCGCGATCTACAACGCCAGCGGCTTCGTCGCCTCACTTCTCGTACCCGCCTACGCCGACAGGAAGCACGACTACCTCGGCCCCATGCTGGCCTGCGGTGTCTTGACCCTGCTGCTTGCGGTCGTTCTGGCCGCCGTCACAACGCTGCAGCTGGCCACCATCGCCCTGGTGGTGATCGGCGGCCCCGCCGGCGTCGGCAGCTCGATGCTCTACGCCCACCTCCGATACTCCGGAGCTCGACCGGCCGACGTCGTCAACACCCGCGCCATCGTCTCCGTCGCCTGGATCGCCGGACCGCCCTTGGCCACAGTCATCATCGGTCTGTTCGGCGATCGTGCCATCCTGCTGGCCATCGCCGCAGTCGCGGTGTTCAACATCGTCACCACCATGATCATGATCCACCACCGGCGAGCCGGCCGGACCGCCAACGACGCCATCTCTGAAACGGCACCTGTTCGAGACGAGCCGCCCGTCGGCCGACTCGGGGTCGTCTTGATCACTGCAGCGTTCGTGCTGTTACAAGCCACCAACGCCACCGGCATGACGATCCTGACCATCTACGTCACCGAAACGCTGCGACTCGACGTGCTGTGGGCCGGCATCGCCCTAGGGGTCGCGGCCGCCCTCGAAGTGCCCGCCCTGATCCTCATCGGACGGCTCACCGAACGGTTCTCCAGCCTGAGCCTCGTCGCCACCGGCTGCCTGGCCGGCATCGCGTACTACCTCGGCCTGTCCTTCGCCACCGGACCGGTCATGCTGATCGCCCTGCAGCCGCTGAACGCCTGGTGCTTCGCCGGGATCGGGGGCGTGGGCTTGACCCTGTTCCAGCAGATGATCCCCCGACCCGGGCTTGCCACCGGCCTGTTCACCAACACCAGGCGGCTCGGCTCCATCGTGTCCGGACCCATCATCGCCGTCGGCTCCCTCACCGCGCTCGGGCAACGCGGGATTTTCCTCACCAGCGCCGTCCTCACCCTGATCGGGCTCGGCATCATCGCCATCGCCCGCCGCACCACCCCAGCACACAGCCAGACCAAGGAGCACACCACATGAACGCGCGCACTCTCGGCCACAGCCGACTCGACGGGTCCGCGATCGAGGCAGGCTGACGAAACCACGACGGCGGCCGCACGCTGTAGTTCGCATGTCGTCGTTACCCTCGGAGCATGTTGACCGCCGAGAACGTGAGCATGTGGCGCGGCCGCTATCAGATCTCGGCCGACGGCAGCCCCATCGCCGTGTGGGACCCCTCGTGGTGGCGCACCGGCGGTGACCTCGAGGTGGACGGCCATCGCTTCACCGTGCGATCCAACACCTGGGGTACGAACTACCGCATGCTCGACGAGGCAGGCAACGAGGTGGCGACCGTCGAACGAGCCGGCCGCAAGCGGTGGAGCGTGCAGGCCGACGGCCGCACCTACGAGTTCCGCCGCGCCTCGTTCTGGCGCAGCGAGCAGGAACTGCTCGTCGATGGCGTCAGAGCCGGCTCGCTGCGCCGCAAGAGCATGTGGTCCGGCGCCATCGAGGCCGACCTGCCGGGCATGCCCATCCCGATCCAGGTCTTCGTGGTGGGCGTCCAGATCGCGCTCTGGCAGGCCGAGCAATCCTCCGGCGGCTGATCACCACGCGCCGGACGACGGCAAAGGCGAGCCACCCAGGGTTGTCGTACTAGTTTCTACGACATGGCGACAACTGTGCTACGCGTTCGGCTCGTCGGCGGCGACCGCATGGACATCACATATGACAAGCCAGATGTCTCGGACGAGGACGAGCTTGTTGAACAGATCATTTCGACGCTGGCAGAAGATTCGGGAGTGCTGCGCACTCAACACGGTGATCGGCTCGTCGTGCTCTACGGCCGAGGAGTCGCTGCCATCGAAGTTGCGCCGCGTGGAGCTGTGCTCTGATCCGGGCTTCTTGCCTTGATCGAGAACGCCGACGCCGGAGCTACCGGTGGCGATCTGATGTACTCCGGGCGATGCTGCATCAGGTGACGACGCGGCGGTGACGCACCAGGCTCGTGCCGGGTCACCGGTGCACACTTCCCGACCGCCCCTTGCGATGCCCCCGGAAAGGCGGGAGACACGGTGGTGGACGAGCCATACCGGGATCCCTCGAAGAGGGTGCAGAACCGGGTGGAGGACCTGCTCGCCCGGCTGACGCTGGAGGACAAGGCCGGGCTGATGTTTCACGACATCGTCGCCATGGGGCCGGGCGGGCAGCTGATGACCGCCGACAATGCGTTCGGCCGGCCGGGCACCGAGACGGCCATCCGTGACCTGCGGCTCAACCATTTCAACCTGGCGGGCCAGGTGGACGACGTACGCGACCTTGCGGACTGGCACAACCGCGTGCAGGAGGTGGCGCTGGCGACCGGGCCCGGCATCCCGGTGACCTTGTCGACCGATCCCCGCCACGCGTTCAGCAACAACCCGGGCACCGAGGCCCTCGCGGGCGCGTTCTCGCAATGGCCGCAGTCGCTGGGCTTGGCCGCCCTGGGCGATCCGGACCTCGTCGGGCGGTACGCCGACATCGTGCGTCAGGAGTACCTGGCCGCCGGGCTGCGGGTGGCGCTGCACCCGCAGGTCGACCTGGCCACCGAGCCGCGCTGGGCGCGCGTCGGGATGACCTTCGGGGAGGACGCCGACCTGACCTCGCGTCTGGTCACCGCCTACATCCACGGCCTGCAGGGCACCGAGGTCGGTCCGGCGTCGGTGGCCGCCATGACCAAGCACTTCCCGGGCGGCGGCCCGCAGAAGGACGGCGAGGACCCGCACTTCGCGTACGGCCGTGAGCAGGTCTATCCCGGCGGCCAGGTACTCCTGACGCACGATGTCGGCGTACCGCCCGACGAGGTCCGGATCGCCCAGGGCGGCCAAGCCCAGCGACTGCGGC
>NZ_JBFAZH010000739.1:0-3949 GCF_040681735.1 Actinoplanes sp. NPDC051633
CTTCCATGTAGTCGATAATATTTTGTTTTAACCGACACGGTCAGGGCACCGCTGAGGCCGACGACGGTGAACTGCGCGTCGACGCTGACCCCGATAAGGGTCGTCGCCGCCCAGCCCAGCGCCCACACGACGGGCATGGCGGCAGCCCAGGCCCACCGGGATCGGGTCCGGCGGGGCAGGGCGGCGGCCTGCGGGGCACCGAGCAGCAGACCGGTGATCGCGCCCATCAGCATCAGGTCGGCAAGGGAAGTGCGGTAATCGACCGCGGCGGCCCCGAGGAACAGCCCGAGGCCCATCCCGACGGTGGTCGCCGGAATCCACCGGCGCGGGTCGAGGCGCCGCCGGCTGAGTGCCGCCTGGGCGGCGCCGATGATCGACCCGACGATCGCACCGCCGGTGAGTGCCGACAGTGGACTGTCGACCCGTCCGGCGACGGCGGTTCCGGCAAGACCGGCGAGGGGAAATGCGAGGAGCCCTGCGGTCCAGATCAACCAGGTCCGCAGGAACGATGTCGGGGGTGCTTCGGGGTGGGTCATGGTGCTCAGCTCCTCGGGCCGGCGGTGACCGGCCGGCGTGCGACGAAGGCGCGGACGGCGGTGGTGCCGGCGAGCGGGTTGGGGACGGGGTGCCGGAGGACGGTCAGGCCGAGGGCGGCGACCGAGGCGGCGCCGATGGTGGTGGCCGCCCGCAGCACCGGGTCGTTGCGCCGGCGGAGGACGGCCGGCAGAAGCAGGATCGGCACGGCCAGGATCGCGTACGTCCACGCGGTCGCTAACCAGGTCCACACCAGGCCCGCGCCGCCGGCCGCGAAGGCCGGCAGAACCACGCTGCCGGGTTCCCGCAGGATGCCCGGCCAGTCGAAGGTGGACGACAACACCGTCGCCGCGGCGGCGAACGGGACGGCTCCCGTCAGGAACAGCGCGCCGGTCGACCGGCGGAGGCCCGTGCCGGTGGTGGTCATCTCGGTCCGATCTGGTCGTCGATCGTTGGCGCTGGACACTGTACAAATAATGTACGCTGTGAAGAGTGACAGGAGGGATCATGGGAACAACGGCCGGACGGCGGCCTCGCGGTCCGCGGCGGGCCTTCACCGAGGACGAGATCCTCGACGCCGCGCTGACCCTGCTCGACGAGGGCGGGCCCAACGCCGCGACCGTGCGCGGCATCGCCGCCAAAGTGGACGTGTCCCCGAACGCGGTGTACACCTACTTCCCGGACAAGGCGGCCGTGTTCCGGGCCCTGGTCGAGCGGCTGCTCGGCCAGGTCGACCATGGCGTCTTCGCCGACCGCGGCCAGCCATGGCGGCAACGCGTCGAAGCCCTCGCCCTGGAACTACGAGCCCGCCTGACCGCCCACCCCGGCGCGATCGGCCTCGTGATCAGCGCGCCCATGGCCGGGCCGCACGCCCGCGCCCTCAACGAACAGCTCCTCGAACTTCTCGCCGAGGCCGCACCGACCACGTTCGACGCCGCCCGGGCGGCGCACCTGCTGCTGGTCTACGTGTTCGGATCCATCGCGCTCGAGGTGGCCGACCACGGGCAGGCCGGACCCCTTCCGCCGGAAGCGGAACGGGCGGGCAGCCGACACCGGGCAAGCGCCGCCGCAGAGCCAGACCGGTTTCCCCGTTCCACGGCCGCCGCGGACGTGATGGCCGGCTACGTCTCCACCGAGCAATACGTCTGGGGACTGCACCGCCTGCTCGACGGCATCACCGCGAGCGCAAACGGCAACTCGCAACGTTCACCCTCATCCACGGCCGGAGACACCACGGGGCACTGAGTTCGGCCACGCGCCGAAGGAGCACCAACCATGACGCAGATCCGCGGCACGCCGATGGCCCGCCGCACCGTGTCCCACCAATCGCCACACACCGCGTCGGGAATCGACGTCTCGCCGCGCCTCGCCGGACGCATCGCCGGATGGGGAATCCTGGCGATGGCGCTCATCGCGCCCTTCGCCGAGTTCTACGTCCGCCGGCGCCTCGTGGTCCCGGGAGACGCAGGCGCCACGGCCACCAACCTCACGGCCCACGAATCCCTCTTCCGCCTGGGCATCGTCGCCTTCCTCCTGGTGATCATCCTCGACGTGCTGGTGGCATGGGCGCTGTACGTCCTGCTCAAGCCAATCAGCAGCAGCGTCTCGATCCTCATGGCCTGGACCCGGCTCGTGTTCGCCACGATCTTCGCGGTCGCCGTCGTCGACCTCCTCGACGCGGTCAACCTCGTCACCGCCGCGCCCTCTCCGGCCGCCTACGAGCCCGCCCAGCTGAACGCGCAGATGATGACGTCCCTCGACGCCTTCAGCACCGGCTGGGCCGTCGCGCTGGTGTTCTTCGGCATCCACCTGAGCCTGATCGGATATCTCGCGCTGAAGTCCGGCTACCTGCCGAAGCTGGTGGGCATCCTGCTCGTCGTCGCCGGTATCGGCTACGCCGCGGACAGCTTCATCCTCTTCCTGGTGCCCGAGTACATGGCCACAGCGGCGATGTTCACGTTCGTCGGCGAACTCGTCCTCGCCCTCTGGCTGGTGATCAGAGCCAGGAAGGTGCCGAACCCGGCCGACCCCGGCACCGGTCGACGCAGCGGTCATTCCACGAGCGAAGGCGTCAAGGACCCGGTACCCACTCGGGCCTGACACGGCTCTATGCCAGAAGGCAATCCATCGACCGGCGCGTTCTGCCAGGCGTCCACAGGCGCACGTCGCAGGCCCACCGCCCGCATTTGTTGCGAGTCCTGAGTCATTCACCGCATTTCCCGGACGCGAGGAGAGAAGTCATGGAAACAGCACAAGGCCGAGATGGCGCTGGTCGCGCCGCCAAGCGGAAGATCTGCATCGTCGGGGCCTCCGGAAAACTGGGGCAGTACATGGTGCAACACGCCCTGGACCGCGGCTACGAGGTGGTCGGCGTGTGCCGGCAAGCCAGCGTGGGCAAGCTCGACGCGTTCCAGGGCCGCATCACGGTCATGCCCGGAGCGACCGATGACCGTGAGGTCATCAGGCGCGCGGTGGCCGGATGTGACGGCGTGTTGACCGTGTTGGTCCCGCGAGGCGTCAACCACTACTCGGCCGGTACCGCCCAAGCGGTGCTCGACTACGCACCTACCGGGGCACGCCTCATCTTCTCCTGCGGGTGGCACATCACCCGCGACGGCCAGGACGTGTACTCCTGGAAGCTCAAAGCGCTCGTGAAGATCGCCGGTCCGCTCGCGAAACTCGCCCGCTTCGCCGACCTCGACGACCAGGTGGAAGCGTGCCGCCGGGTGTTCGCCAGCAACACACGGTGGACCGTCGTGCGCGGCAGCGACTTGGAGGAGGGCGACAGCCAGGGTCTACCGGTGTGGAGCCGACATGCCGGCGACCCGATTCTCCAGAGCAACGTGACCCGCCGCGTGGACTTCGCCATGTTCATGGTCGAAGCCCTCACCGACGACGAGCTCGTCCACGAGGCACCGGCCATCGTCGGCCGCAACACCCCCTCGGCGCTTGCGAACGCCGGCGCCAGCAGGGACGGGCCGAGATGACCTAAGCAAGACCCCAAAACACGCGCATGTCGCGGCAGGAGAGCCCTCAATGATCACCGTCGAACACCTCACCAAGAATCTCCGCGCTGGTCGCTCAGGCCCGTTCGATGATCTGGCTGGTGGGTAGCCGCGGGGTGTGCGGGACGGCGGGGTCGGCCGGGTCGGGCGTGCCGAGGCGCAGCACCAGGTGCGGGTAGCCGAGGCCGGCCAGCAGGTGTCGCATGCGCTCGCGGGTGGTGGTCAGCTCGATGGTGGCGCTGAGCGGCAGGACCGCGATACCGAGTTCGGTGGCGGTGAGCCAGGCGGCGGAGAGGGCCTCGCCGGCCCTGAGCCAGTCAGGTCTGCCGTCCTCGGGTCCGTAGAGAATCCCGAACGTCGCGGCGTGTTCGTGGGCCGCGGAGACGGTCAGATCGCGGTCGTGGCGGAGG
>NZ_JBFAZH010000740.1:0-3948 GCF_040681735.1 Actinoplanes sp. NPDC051633
AGCCGCCGTGCCGCCACCGCGCCCGCCTTCCGGAAGCCGCCGTCCGGCCGGCGGCCCGGCCTCAGATGGTGCGGCATCCGAGGCCGCGCGGCGTCATCCCGCCGGGATGGTCGTCGGTACGTCCCGCGACACCCGCCTCTACCCTGGGTGCCGTGAGCCGGGAGCCTGACCAGCTGAGAAGGCCGCGCTGAGTATCGGCGATGCTGGTGCGCAGTTGCATCGTCACCGGGCTTCACGCATTTTCTGCCAGTTGGGTCGGACTGATCCGCTCGATTAGCAGGGTCTACGGAAGTGTCCAGACGCCAGCATTGTGCGCATGTCCTGAGCGTTGGCCCGAAAACTGGTCCCGCCAGGGCTGATGCGCTCCTTCGGTCATGACAAGCAGGTCAGCTTCCTGGAAGCGACTACCGTGTGAGTATCTGGACTTCGGACACCAAGCAAAGACACGAGTCGCCGAGGTTACGACCTCGGAGATCACTTTTTCGGCCAGGCAGTAGGTCATCCGCAGGCCGATGCGCCTGTACAGATTGGCCTTTCGCGCAGGGTCAGGACCATGGAGCAGGCCAAACAGGTCTTTGGACGCGTCGGCGATGATGTTGAGCTCGTCGGCGGTCATTCCGCTGCGGCGGCGCTTCGGTCAAACCGGGCCGAGCCTGAGCGGACCATCTGATGGCGGTCGCCTCGGAGATCCAGCCGTACCAGCGCCCCGCCACCATGATCCCCTCGGCCGGGAAGCGGAACCCGGCGAACGCCGAGCGGCGAGGAGACCAGGGAGGAGACCGAGCCGCGGACTTCACCGGTCAACCCTGCCGGATCAGCCGACGCAACAGAGCCAGCCGGCCGGATGATCGCCATGGTCGGAGGCGCCCTGATCAGTTCGTCCCGAATACGCCCGCCGGCGCGGATCGGTGTACCCGTTCATCGACGTCCGCCTTGGCTTGTCGCGGTGGCATCCGCCGCTCGGCGTGCCGGTCATCGCGTCCAGTTCGGACCGTCCCGGGCCTTGACGGACGGTCCGGTGACTTGCAAACTGAGGAAATTCGAAGTAGGCAGGCGTAGCGGCCGAATGGCTCCGGACAGGGTCCTCGTCGCGCGCGCCACATTGTCGGGTGTGGATTGGTTGCACATGACCCCCGTGCCGCCGGTCTGTTTGCTCGACGGCATTCCGAGCCACTGACCGTCGAGGCATTTCCGGCACCGGTTTCCACCTCGTTCTTCGTGCAGAAAAGACGTCGCTCCGCCGGCCGTTCATTGCCGGTGGCATCGTGCGCGCGGCTGCGTGCTTTATGACAATGGATCTTCTCGTCGGGCGTCAATGGGTTGTGCCTTGTCGTCACCGAGAGAGTCCGGCCAATGGGGGATGACATGGTTGCGTCCCGGCACGAAACCGACACTGCCGTCGCAGCACCGCGCGCAGCGGGGCAGGCCGCCGGTCGCACGGTGGGAGTCGTCGGCCTGGGGTACGTCGGTCTGCCCACCGCATTGGACCTGATGGCATCCGGCAGCAAGGTCATCGGGTTCGACGTCGACCTGCGGCGCCTGGCCGCCATCGGCGCCGGCGACGTCGACCTGCACCCGGCTGACCACGCACGGCTGCGAACCTTCCGGCACCGCGCGGAACTCACGTTGACCAGCGAACCGCACCGGCTGGCGGACGCCGACACCGTCATCATCTGTGTGCCCACGCCGGTGGACAGGAATCTGGTACCCGAGCTGCGGGCATTGTCGTCGGCCTGCTCGACCGTGGTCGAGCACGCGGTGTACGGGCAGATGATCATTCTCACCTCGACGACGTACGTGGGAACGACCCGGGATCTGCTCGCCCGACCGCTGACCGAACGCGGGTTCCAGGTCGGCCACGACGTCCATGTCGCGTTCTCCCCGGAGCGCATCGACCCGGGAAACAGCAGGCACGTGGCGGCGAAGACGCCGCGTGTGGTGGGCGGCATGACCGGCGAATGCACCCGTCGCGCCGTCGCGCTGCTCGGCCGGGTGGCGCCGGCTGTCCATCCGGTCGGCTCGCCGGAAGCCGCGGAGATGGCCAAGCTCCTGGAGAACACCTTCCGGGCCGTCAACATCGCCCTGGCGAACGAGTTCGCCGACGCAAGCCGCTACTTCGGGCTCGATCCGATGGAGGTCATCGGCGCCGCCGCGACCAAGCCGTTCGGCTTCATGCCCTTCTATCCGGGACCGGGCGTGGGTGGGCACTGCATCCCGTGCGATCCGCACTACCTGCTGTGGCAGCTGCGGGGCTCCCGCCTATTCATGCCGCTGATCGACGCGGCGATGACCGTGATCGCCAAGCGCCCCGGCGAGGTGGTGGAACGCGTCGGGCAGGTCCTCGCCACGTGCGAGCGAAGCCGTTCCGGGGCCCGGGTGCTGATCGTCGGTGTCACGTACAAACCGGGTGTCGCCGATGTGCGGGAGTCACCCGCGCTCGAGATCATGCAACGGCTGGCGGACTGCGGTTCCCAGGTCGCCTACACCGATCCGCTGGTGCCTTCGCTGACGCTCGGAAACACGTCGCTGACGAGCCGGCCGGAGCCGATGGCCGAGAAATGGGATCTGGTGGTGGTGCACACGCTGCACCCCGATGTGGATCTGAGCTGGCTGCAGGATCAGGAGCAGGTTCTGGACGCCACCTACCGATTGACAGATCTCAAAAACCGGACGGTCGTCTAGGGCGGTCCCGGACCGAGTTCCTCATGACTCACAGGAAGCAGAACCTGTCGTGACCAAATCCGTGGTTACCGGTGGCGCGGGCTTCATCGGAAGCCATCTCGTGGAGCACCTTCTCGCCGCCGGGGACGAGGTCGTCGTGCTCGACGACCTGTCCACCGGCACGTTCGACAATCTGCGGGATTCCGCCGGACATCCGGCGTTCCGCTTCGTTCAGGGCTCCGTGCTGGACCAGGAGACCGTCGGCACGAGCATGGACGGCGCCGACCGGGTGTTCCACCTGGCGGCCGCCGTCGGGGTCAAGCTGATCGTGGACCATGCGCTGGACAGCCTGTGTACCAACATCCGCGGCACCGAGACGGTGCTCGAGACGGCCCTGCGCGCCCGCGCGAAGATGCTGCTCGTCTCGACCAGCGAGGTGTACGGGAAGAACACGGCCGACAAGCTCGACGAAGACTCGGACAGGATCTACGGCTCTCCGCTGAAGGCGCGGTGGTCCTATGCCGCGGCCAAGGCGATCGACGAGTCGCTGGCGTACGGCTATTGGCGGGAGCGGGGGCTGCGCATCACCATGGTGCGGCTCTTCAACACCGTGGGTCCCCGCCAGACCGGCCGCTACGGGATGGTCGTCCCGACCCTGGTCGGTCAGGCGCTGAGAGGCGATGACCTGACGGTGTACGGCGATGGCGAACAGACCCGGTGCTTCACCTCCGTCACCGACGTCGTGCCCGCGCTGGTCCGGATCGTCGAGCACCCCGCCGCCTACGGGAAGGTGTTCAACCTCGGCGGGGAGACCGAGATCTCCATCGGCGACCTCGCGCGCCGGATCGTGCGCGTGCTCGGCAGTGACAGCGCCATCGTTCACGTCCCCTACGGACAGGCGTACGGCGAAGGCTTCGAGGACATGCGACGCCGGGTGCCGGACAACAGCCGGGCACGGGAGCTGATCGGATTCCGGCCCCGCACCGGGCTCGACGACATCATCCGGCAGGTGGCGGCGGCGAGTCCCGCCATGACCCCGGAGACGCTGCGGGCAGCGCGGTGACACGGCAGCCCATAGCTAGGGAGGGAACGTTTGATCTGGCTCATCGTGGTGCTGACCCTCGGCCTCAGCCTGCTGTTCTGGTCGGCGGTGGGGATACTCCGGTTCCTGGACGAGAATCGGGCTAACGGGCACGGTCCGCCTTCGCGGGCCGGCGGAAAGCGCCCCGGTGGGGCGCCCGGCGGGATCCCTGACCGCGGGGACGTCGCGGCCCTGATCGCGGCCCA
>NZ_JBFAZH010000741.1:0-3927 GCF_040681735.1 Actinoplanes sp. NPDC051633
TTACCCTACACGCCGCTGTTCCGATCTGTCGTGGTAGCCGTCGGACTCGTTGAAGTTGCCGTCGGCGTCGAAGTCGTACCGGTCCCACTGGTCGAACGTCTTCAGCTCCGCCAGGATCTCGGCCTTGGTGCGCCCCTGGGCCTCCTGGTCGGCCACCCACTGGTTGGCGGCGTCGCGCACGAGGTCGTACGAGGTGTTGCAGACGTTGCTCGAGCAGACGTTCGGGTCGTCGCCGTTCTCGTCGGTCGGGTCGTCGCCGGAGCGGCCGTAGCGGGCCTCGTTGTACCTGACCTTCACCCAGTCGGTGACGGTGCCGTCCACGCTGTACCGGCCGGAGGACTGCGTCTCGTAGTAGGTCTTGACCGACTCGACGTTGCGGCCCTCGCCGAAGTACAAGTTCTGGAAGTGCTCGCGGTTGTAGTCCGGCTGCCAGATGGTCCGGTTGTTGACGGTCCGATCCGGCTCCGGGATCTGGTTGTGCACCGGCCCGTCGAAGCGCTGCGGCCCTGGCGTGGTGGGCTTGGTGTCCCGGTCCGGGAACCGCGGGTCGCGCTCGTTGCCGAACTCGGCGAGGATCACGAAGATCCGGTCGGTCTTCTCACGGGCGAGTTCGACGTACTGGTCGCGATTGTCCGCGGCACCGCGGCGGTTGTTCGCCTTACCGCCGAATGCGCCACCGCCCGCCGACTGGCCGACCTTGACCACCGTGCTGCCGTTGCGCTTCTGGGGCGTCGCACGACCGGACAGCACGTCGCTGACGGCTTTCTCGCGCAGCGCCCGGCGCTTCTTCTCCAGCGGGCTGACCAGGTCGTCATTGGCCGCGCCGGGTTCACCCTTCAATGCCGGGACCGCAGCTCCCGCGTCCGTGGGCGGGACCGCCACGGCCGCCGGGCTGAGCGAGACGCCCACACCGGACGCCAAGCTCAGGGTCAATAAGCTCAACAAGATTTTTCGCACCGACGAACCCCCGGAGTTCTTCATGCCGACCCGCCGGATGGGCGGGCGGCCCGGAATTGTTGCGGGCTGGATAAGCCCATATAGGAACGTAGACATAGAGACGCGCCGAAGGAAGAGTTCCGCCGAACCGGTTCCGCCTGGTCCTGCGATCCGTCAGCTGCCCGGCCAGCTGCCCGGCGGTCCGGCCCGGCCCGGCCACGCTCCCGGTTGGCCCGGCCTTGCGCCGGATTGTCCCGGCCACTCCCCCGGCCGGGTCGGCACGGCGGCCGCAGGCGGAGGCCAGGGGAACGGATAACCGGGTGGCGGCTGCGGGCGGGACAGCGGCCAGTACCAGACCCGGGCCGCCTTCATCCACAGGTAGATCGCGACCACCTGGGCCCACGCGAACTCGGTCAGAGCACGCTCCCGCGCGCCGGCGTCGAACAGCAGGAGCAGATTGCCCAGCGAGAGCACCGCGAGCGCGACGGCCGCCGCCCAGGCGAAGGTCCGCACCCGGGTCCAGACCGCGATCATGATCGGAATCGCGGCCAGCCCGAACAGCGCACCCAGGGGCATGACCGGCGGATACGCGTCGGCCTTGTCGCTGGTCGCCGCGAACACCACCACCAGGGTCGCCATCGCCAGCCGCACCTGGAGCATCCGGCGCAGCCGGAACCTAGCGTCCTCGATGGACTCGGTGCGGCTGTGCCGGGCCGTCCAGAAATGGTCGAGCACGCCGAGGAATCCGAAGTAGATCTGGGCGTAGATGAAGGCGCCCACCGAGATCGCCAGGCCGTGCAACTCGTCGGACGGGTTCCACCACTGCGGCGCCGGGCCGGAGAGGAAGACGATCGCGCCGGCGCCGAGCGCCCACACCGGGGTCCAGGTGCGGCGGAGCCCGCGCAGCGCCACGGTCACCGTCAGCGCGATCGTCGGCAGGCTGACCAGCACGACCAGTGGCCACACCCCGCTCGCCCAGGTCAGCAACACCAGGAACACGAGCACGGGAAGCCAGAGGACGAGCGCCACCGCGAACATCACCCGGGGATGCCGCTTCCGCAGCGCACCCATGGCCCGGTCCGCGGCATCGAGCAGGAAATCCACAACTACGAGTGTCGGTCATCGATGCGCGCTCGTGGCGCCGGATCGGCGACCGGTTGCGCATCTGCGCAATCAGCGCTTCAGCCGCTCGCCGGGCCGTCCTCGAGGGCCTGGCGAGCGGCCGCGAGCACGACCGGATCGACGCACCCGCGGGCGTACCCCGCGATCCGCCGCCGGATCTCCCAGTCCAGGAACCGCTCGCCGATCCACTCCGCGATCGGCCGCACCACCGCGGGCCGGCACCGGAACGAGTACCGCCAGGTCGCGATGCTGTGCTGCGGCCGGTCCGGTGCGGGCGCGAACCGCCAGCCACCGGCGAACATCGAGAAGAACCACGGCCCCCGCACCATCTTCATGCCGACGTTGGTCGGGGGATGAAACGACACATACTCGCTGACCATCGAGAAGCCGAACCGCTGCCGGGTGAAGGTTCGCACCCCTTTGCCCGGCCGCGTCGCGCCGTCGACGAAGTGCTGCCTGCGCACGAACGGATCCCACCGGTACCGGACCGGCGCCGTCGTCTGGGACACGGCGAAGGCAACGTCCGGCGTCAGCGGCACGACCACGGAGGCTTCGACGACAGGCACGCCGCCATTATCGAGGTCATCCCACGAGGGCCCGAGCCGGGAGGCCGGAGTCCTGGTGGCTGGCCGCGCGGGCCGGGCTGAGCAGCGCGACGCCGAGGACGTGTGGCAGCACCGTGGACATGAACGGGATCGTGAGCGCGAAGGCCGTCCAGGCCGCGATCGTACCCACGGGACCGTCGATCGCGGCGGCGATCGCGCCGGCACACACCAGCGCGGCCAGCACCGCGCCGATCCGTGCCACGGCCCTTGCCTGCCGCGCCGGCAACAGCCCGGCCCGGCCGAGCGCGACGGCGAGTGCCGACGCGGCCGCGTAGGACAGGACGAGATAGGCGACCTGCACCAGGTCGAGCCACACCAGCAGGTACGTGAGATAGGTCGGTTCGCCGTCGAGACCACGCAGGTACGCGGCCGCCATCCAGGCCCGGTCCTCGATCGCGGCCTGGGCCGGCGCCGCGCCGGAGAGCACGACCGCCCAGCGGGCCAGCAGGTTCATCAGGTAGCCGGCGCTGCCGATGCCGAGCAGGACCGCGGCCGCCACGGCCGGGCCGGAGCGCAGCCGCAGCGCCAGGGCGATGGTCGACCACAGCAGGGCCACCGCCGCGGCGAACAGGACGACCGTGTTGAGCAGCATGTGCACCGGCTCGGCGGCCGTCGGCGGGCCGATGAAGCCGACCAGCGCGAACAGGCCGACCCCGGCGACGGCCAGGCCGAGCGCCGGTTGAGCGGGCCGGCCGCCGGTGAGCCGCCGCAGGAGCAGGGCGTAGCCCAGGCCGAGGGCGATGCAGAGGGGCAGTGTGACGGTCAGGGGCAGGGCCGCCGCGGTGGCGACCAGAACGATGGCCAGGCCGGCCGGCCAGGCGAGGTGAGCGAGAACGCGGGGCACCAGGATCTCCAACGGTAGGACTTTGACTTGATGCCAACTATATTCAAACTAGGCAGGGATAAGTCAAAGTATTTTCCGGAGCTCCGAGCGATCATGGTGGCGTGACATCCCCGGAGATCGCCCTGGTCGCCGCGACCGCCGTGCACCTGGGCTTCCAGGCGACCGTGACGGCCATCGTGTATCCGGCGCTGGCCCGGACGGCTGAGGAGCAGTGGCCGGCCGCTCACCGGGCCCACACGCGGGCGATCACACCCGTGGTGGTCGTCGTCTACGGTTTCCTGCTGCTGGCCGGTGGATGGGCGCTGTGGTCGGCGCCGAGCGCCTCGACCTGGGTGGCGGTGGCCGCCATCGCGGCCGCTTTCTTGATCACCGCGATCGCCGCGGCGCCGGCGCACAGCCGGCTCGCCGGCGGCCACGACC
>NZ_JBFAZH010000742.1:0-3913 GCF_040681735.1 Actinoplanes sp. NPDC051633
GCCGTTCATCGGGCCGGACAGGCGCTGATGCTGGGCGATACCTCCGCCACGGTGACCTATGCCCGGAGGGCGCTCGACCTCCTCCAGGGAGGAGACCATCTCGGGCACGGAGCGGCTGCGGCGCTGATCGGACTCGCGTCCTGGGCAGCGGGGAATCTGGAGGCAGCGCACGACGCGTATGCCGATTGCATGGCGAGCATGCACCGGGCCGGGCATGTCTCCGACATGCTGGGTTGTGCGATCGCCCTGGCGGACATCCGGATGGTGCAGGGCCGCCTCGGCGAGGCGATGCGCATCTACGAGCAGGCACTCCAGCTGGCCCCTGAGCAGGGCGGGTCGGTGCCGCGGGGAACGGCAGACATGTACGTGGGGATGAGCGTGCTCCACCGCGAGCGTGGCGACCTGGAGACCGCCACGCAGGACCTGCTGCGCAGCCAGGAGTTGGGCGCGCACACAGGGCTGCCGCAGAACCGCTACCGCTGGCGGGTCGCGATGGCTCGGATCCGGGAGGCTGAAGCGGACTTGGGCGGCGCGCTGGACCTGCTCGACGAGGCGGAGCGCCTGTACGTGGGTGACTTCTTCCCCAACGTCCGTCCGGTTCCCGCGGTGCGGGCACGGGTCTGGATCGCGCAGGGGAGGCTGGATGACGCACTCGGCTGGGCCCGTGAGCGGGGGTTGTCTGTCGGCGACGATCTCAGCTACCTCCGCGAGTTCGAGCACGTGACCCTGGCCAGGGCCCTCCTGGGCCGAAATGGGATCGAGCGCGCACAGCGCTCCCTCGACGAGGTGACTTCATTTCTGGACCGTCTCCTGCACGCGGCGGAGGACGGGGACCGGACGGGCAGCGTCATCGAGATCCTGGTGCTTGAAGCGCTCGCCCATCAGATACGCGGTGACATCCCCGCTGCGCTGCGACCACTTGACCGCGCCCTGGCGCTGGCCGAGCCGGAAGGCTATGTCCGCATTTTCGTAGACGAGCGGGCGCCCATGGCGACCCTGCTGACAGCGGCCGCGAAACGCGGGATCGCCCCCGACTATGCCCGGCGGCTGCTGACCGCCTTCGGCCCGACCGACGATAGAACGTCCGCAGCGGACGGTTTGGTCGAGCCGTTGAGCGCACGTGAGCGCGACGTGCTCCGACTGCTGGCAACCGACCTGAGCGGTCCCGAGATCGCCCGCGAGCTCGTCGTGTCGCTGAACACCGTGCGAACGCACACCAACAGAATCTTCGCCAAGCTCGGCGTGAACAACCGTCGCGCAGCGGTGCGGCGGGCCGGCGAACTGGACCTGCTGTCGCGAGACCGTCACCGCCACGCCTGACGCGTCCGACCGCCCGAGTCACCACATCAATCAACACATGTGGTGATGCCCGGTCATCACCTCTGCTTCTACCTTCCGATTAGACCGACAAATGTCCGCAGCGTCGGCGGAGATCCATCCAGGCGAAGCATCAGCCGAAGGGGGAGGGCCATGAGCGAGAAATCGACCGACCGCCACCACGACGCCAGACGCTACGAAATCCGCCTCACGGGGCACCTCCATCACCGATGGGCCGCGTGGTTCCACGGAATGACCCTCACCAACTGCAGCGACGGCACCACCGCAATTCAAGGCCTTGTAGCCGACCAGGCGGCCCTGCATGGCCTCCTGCAGAAAGTACGCGACATAGGCCTGCCGCTGGTCTCCGTCACTCAGGTCGCCCGTGATTAGTCCGACGTGCCCGCCATCGCACGTCGGCAACTGCTCACCACTTCGCGAAAGGACACCGACATGACCACCACCGTCGTTCAACCCTCAGCAGCGCCGAAAGTCCCGATGACCTCACTGAGGAAGACCGCCTTCGTCGCGGGCGCCCTCTACGTGATCACCTTCGCCGCGTCGATTCCCGCACTTCTATTCCTGGCTCCCGTGCTGGACAACCCGGACTACATCGTCAGCTCCGGTGCGGACACCCGCGTGCTCTTCGGCGGCTTCCTCGACCTGATCACTGCCCTCGCCGGTATCGGCACCGCCGTCGCGCTGTACTCGGTCGTCAAGCGGCAGCACGAAGGGTTCGCGCTCGGCCTCGTCACCACTCGCATCTTCGAAGCCGCTGTCATCGTCATCGGCGTCGTCTGCCTCCTGTCGGTGGTGACCCTGCGACAAAACCTGGCCGGAACCGGAGCAGACGAGGCCTCGCTCGTCACCGTCGGGCAGGCACTCATCACCGTCCGCGGCTGGACATTCCTGCTCGGCCCCGGCCTCATGGCGGCGCTGAACGCAGTCCTGCTGGGCACCTTGATGTACCGGTCCCGCCTCGTGCCCCGCATCATCCCCACGGTGGGCCTCATCGGGGCTCCCCTGCTCCTGGCCGACGTCACCGCCATCTTCTTCGGCGCCTACGAGCTCGGCTCCGTGTGGCATGGGATCTTGGTCGCTCCGATCTTCGCCTGGGAGCTGTCCCTCGGCGTCTACCTGGTCGTCAAGGGCTTCAGGCCCTCCCCCATCACAGCTGGAATGGCCGCTGCCGGTACCCCGCCCGCCTACCGCGACGCCGTCGCCGTCGCCGTCTGACCGTCGACAACAATGGCCGGGCCCACAGGGCCCGGCCACTGTCGCCGGAACGGGAGCCGCGCGAGCCGTTGCCGGCCATGAGGGAAGCCCACGCTGTCCTGACGCCTATTCGGCTGAGTCGGGCAGCCTGGCGTTAACCGGTCCGGGTCCGGACGAACACATCCCAGGTGTTGTTTGTGTCGTCGAGTACGAGGTTGGATGCGTTGGAGCTGAAGGAGACGGATCGGCCGTCGGCGCTGACCGCGAGCTGGTAGCTGGAGCCGTTGGCTTGGCCGCCGTCGTCAGCTACGGTCACGCGGCGGGTGATGCCGGCTCGCCGGTCATGTACGAACACCTCGTCGGTAGAGTCGCCCGTGCTCGACCGGAACGCGATGTGCCTGCCGTCGGCGCTGATCGCGGGATCGCTGATACCGCCGCTGATTGGCCCTTCGCGGCCGGCGGTATCGACCCGGCTGGTCGTGCCGGTGCGCAGGTCCCGAACAAACACGTCGCTGACACCGTTGGTGTCTGCGGGGCTCAGGTTGGAGGCAAGCGATCCGAAGGTGATGTAGCGGCCGTCTCCACTGATCGCGGCGTCGTAGGTAGGGCTGTTGGCCTGAGCGCCACTGGTGGACACGTTGACCCGGCTGGTGGTGCCGGCGCCCAGGTCGTGGACGAACACATCGCTCGCGCCGTTGGTGTCGCCGGGTACGAGGTTCGACGCCGAGGTCACGAAAGTGATGTAGCGGCCGCTGCCGGAGATGTTCACAACATGGCTGTAGGCGTTGGCCTGTGCCCCGCTGGTCGAGACGCTGACCCGTCGGGTGATGCCGGCCAGCCGATCCCGGACGAAGATGTCCTCGAGCTGGTTCGTGTCACCCGGTACCAGGTTGGAAGCGCCGGAAAGGAACGCCACGTACCGGCCGTCGTTGCTCAGTTTGGGAAAAGAGCTGCCGTCGTTGCCCTGCACGCCCCGGCTGGACAAGCTCACCCGGCTGGTCACGCCGGTGCGCAAGTCCCGCACGAAGGCGTCGCCACCGTTGGTGTCACCGGGCACCAGGTTCGAGGCGTACGACTGGAACGCCACGTGCCGGCCATCCGGGCTCATCGAGGTGACGAAGCTGTCGCCGTTGGCCTGCGCGCCTGTGCTCGACACGGTGATTCGGCTGGTGGTACCGGCCCGCCGGTCCCGCACGAACGCGTCCGGCCACGCGTTGGTGTCCCCAGGCACCAGGTTCGACGCCTCCGAGGTGAACGCGACGTACCGGCCGTCGCCGCTGATCCACGTGCCCAGGCTGGCGCTGTCGGCCTGTACCCCCAAGCTGGACACGCTCATCCGGCTCGTACTGCCACCACCGCCCGGGGTCTGCGCCGGTGCGGC
>NZ_JBFAZH010000743.1:0-3911 GCF_040681735.1 Actinoplanes sp. NPDC051633
AGCCGGTCTGGCCGGAGCTGCTGAGCCGGCTCCCGGTCACCCTGTCGCTGGCCATCGGCGCGGCCATCCTCTGGTTGCTATTCGGCCTGACCACCGGCGTGATCTCCGCGCTGCGCCGCGGCTCGATGCTGGACCGCGCCGCGATGGGCGTCTCGCTCGCCGGCGTTTCGCTGCCGATCTTCTTCACCGGCATGATCGCCCTCACGCTGTTCAGCTACAAACTCGGGTGGACCGCCCCCGGCGGCACGTACACGCCGATCGAGGAGAACCCCGGCAAGTGGGCGTACGCCCTGCTGCTGCCCTGGCTGGTGCTCGCCCTGCAGTTCTCCGCCCAGTACGCGCGACTCACCCGCGCCGGCATGCTGGAGACGATGGGCGAGGACTACATACGCACCGCCCGCGCCAAGGGTCTGCCGGAACGCGACGTCACCGTCCGGCACGGCCTGCGCGCCGCGCTGACCCCGATCCTCACCATCTTCGGCCTGGACTTCGGCATCCTGCTCGGCGGCGCCGTGCTCACCGAGTCGGTGTTCTCGCTGCCCGGGATGGGCAAGTACGCGATCGACGCGATCACCAACAACGACCTCCCCAAGGTGCTGGGCGTGGTGATGATGGCGGCCTTCTTCGTGGTCATCGCCAACCTGGTCGTGGACCTGCTCTATGCGGTCGTCGACCCGAGAGTGAGGCTGGGCTCATGACCGCGCCGCTGAACGACAGGTTCCTCGACGTCAAGGACCTGAAGATCCACTTCAGGACCGACGACGGCATCGTGAAGAGCGTCGACGGCCTGACCTTCTCGCTGGAGCGCGGCAAGACCCTCGGCATCGTCGGCGAGTCCGGCTCCGGCAAGTCGGTCACCAGCCTCGGCGTCATGGGGATCTACAACAAGCGCAACGCCGAGGTGTCCGGCGAGATCTGGCTCGACGGCCAGGAGCTGGTCAACGCGGGTCCCGAGCCGGTGCGCAAGCTCCGCGGCAACAAGATGGCCATGATCTTCCAGGACCCGCTGTCCTCGATGCACCCGTACTACAGCGTGGGCAAGCAGATCATGGAGGCGTACCGGGTCCACCACAAGGTCTCCAAGCAGGTCGCCCGCAAGCATGCGATCGACATGCTGGGCCGGGTCGGCATCCCGCAGCCCAACCGCCGCGTCGACGACTATCCGCACCAGTTCTCCGGCGGCATGCGGCAGCGGGCGATGATCGCGATGGCGCTGGTCAACGACCCCGAGCTGCTGATCGCCGACGAGCCCACCACGGCGCTGGACGTGACCGTGCAGGCGCAGATCCTCGACCTGATGCACGAGCTGCAGGCCGAGTTCAACTCCGCGCTGATCGTCATCACCCACGACCTCGGCGTCGTGGCCGAGCTGGCCGACGACGTGCTGGTGATGTACGGCGGCAAGTGCGTCGAGTACGCGGGCGCCACCACGATCTTCGACCGGCCGGAACACCCGTACACGTGGGGTCTGCTCGGGTCCATGCCCCGCATGGACCGCCCCAACCTCGAGCGCCTCGTGCCGATCCCGGGCCTGCCGCCGTCGCTGATCAACCTGCCGTCCGGCTGCGCCTTCCACCCCCGCTGCGCCTACGAGGAGCGCACGGGCGGGCTGGGCGACACGGTGCCGCCGGAGCTGACCCAGGCCGGCGGCAGCAGACACCTGGTGCGCTGCCACCTGCCCACGGAGGAGCGGCAGCGGATCTGGGCGCAAGAGGTCAAACCGAAGCTGGAGGCGTGATGAACGAGGACAACGACGCCCTCCTGTCGGTGCGGGGGTTGGAGAAGCACTTCCCGATCACCAAGGGGGTGCTGCGGCGCAAGGTCGGCGCGGTGCGCGCGGTGGACGGCATCGACTTCGACGTCTACAAGGGCGAGACGCTGGGCCTGGTCGGCGAGTCCGGCTGCGGCAAGTCGACCACCGGGCGGCTGCTGACCCGGCTGCTCGAGCCGACCGGCGGGAAGGTCGTCTTCGAGGGCCGGGACATCACGCACCTGCGGCAGGGCCAGATCCGGCCGATGCGGCGCGACATGCAGATGATCTTCCAGGACCCCTTCTCGTCGCTGAACCCGCGGCACACCGTGGGCACGATCGTCGGCGCGCCCTACCGGATCCAGAACGTGCAGACCGAGCACGGCGTCAAGCGCGCGGTGCAGGATCTGCTGCAGCTGGTCGGTCTCAACCCGGAGCACTACAACCGGTACCCGCACGAGTTCTCCGGCGGTCAGCGGCAGCGCATCGGCATCGCCCGCACGCTCGCCCTCAAGCCCAAGATGATCGTTGCCGACGAGCCGGTGTCCGCGCTCGACGTGTCGATCCAGGCCCAGGTCGTGAACCTGCTCGACGACCTGCAGAACGAGCTCGGGCTGACCTACGTTTTCATCGCGCACGACCTGTCCGTGGTGCGGCACATCTCGGACCGGGTCGCGGTGATGTACCTCGGCAAGGTCGTCGAGATCGCCGACCGGGAGTCGCTCTACACGCAGGCCCGGCACCCGTACACGGTGGCGCTGCTCTCCGCCGTGCCGGTGCCGGACCCGCGGCGGCGCGACAAGTTGCAGCGCGAGCGGGTGCTGTTGACCGGTGACGTGCCCAGCCCGATCAACCCGCCGTCGGGGTGCCGGTTCCGCACGCGCTGCTGGAAGGCGCAGGACATCTGCGCCGAGCAGGAGCCGCCGCTGGTCCCGGTCCTGGACGACCCCGCCTCCCACCGGACCGCGTGTCACTTCCCGGTGGTGGAGGGCGAGCTCGTCGAGGGCCGCCAGCCGGCCGCGGTCACCGGCTGATCGGTCACCAGTCGATCTGGGGTGACCGGTAGAAGTCGACGTCCCGCGACGCCCACTGTGGTGCGTATCCGGCCAGCCGGGTGCGGAACGACGCCCAGTCGTGGGTCGATCGCGGTGACCAGCCCAGCTCGGCGATCGCGGCCAGCCGCGGGAACGCCATGAACTCGATGTCGTCGAGGTCGCGCAACGTCTCGGACCAGAGCGGCGCTTCCACGCCGAGGACCGATGACTCGGGTACGCCGGACACGTGCGTGCCCGGATCCCAGTCGTACGCGGTGCGCACCTCGATGTAGCCGGCCCAGCTCAGGCCCAGCGGGGTGTTCCGGTCGTACTTCATGTCCAGGTACGCCTTGTTGGCCGGCGACATCACCACGCGCATGCCGTGTGCCACCGCGTTGGCCACCGTCGCGTTGCTGGTCGAGGTGTCCCAGTACTGCGCGACCGACGAGTACGAGGCCGGCGACTGCGCGATCTCGTTCCACCCGTACGCGGTCTTGCCGTGCTTGGCGACCAGCGGGATCACCCTGTTCTGGAATGCCACGTAGTCGGCCGGTGGGGTGGAGTGCGCCTCGTCGCCGCCGATGTGGATGTACGGCCCGGGCGTGATCGCCGCCAGCTCCCGGATCACGTCCTCGACGAACCGGTACGTGGTCTCCGACGAGATGCACAGCGAGCTGTAGCCGACCGCGGTGTCGGTGCGCGGCGGCGGCGCGACCCCGTCGCAGGTGAGCTCGGGATAGGCGACCTGGGCCGCGTTGACGTGCCCCGGCATGTCGATCTCGGGCACGATGGTCACGAAGCGCGCGGCCGCGTACCCGACGAGGTCTTGATATTCGGCCTTGGTGAGGAAGCCGCCGCCGACTCCGTCGACTCCCGTGCCCGGCGCGCCGCCCACCTCGGTGAGCCGCGGCCAGCTGTCGATCTGGATGCGCCAGCCCTGGTCGTCACTCAGGTGTAGGTGCAGATAATTGACCTTGAGGCGGCGCACCTCGTCGATGTAGCGCTTCACCTCGTCCGGCGTGTGGAAGTGCCGGGCCAGGTCGAGGTGCACGCCGCGGTAGCCGAACCGCGGCCGGTCGGTGATCGAGCCGCCCGCGATGGCCCGGCCGGTGCGTGCCTGCAGCAGG
>NZ_JBFAZH010000744.1:0-3911 GCF_040681735.1 Actinoplanes sp. NPDC051633
TTGAAACCTCATGCCGATGATTGGCATTATCCCTGTCCTCGCCCGGACCACCAGCCCATCGTTCTGCCCATGTCCGCCAGCCCTCACTGTCTCCGGGTCGAGCACCTGGACGAGCCGCTCGGCATCCACGTGGCCGCGCCGCGCCTGTCCTGGCGACTGCCCGAGGGTGCGGCCGCGCAGACCGCCTATCGCCTGACCGGCGACAACGGGTGGGACACCGGCCGGGTGCCCTCGCCGGAGAGCGTGCTGGTGCCGTACCACGGGCCGACGGCGGCCTCCGGTGAGCGGGTCGAGTGGCGGGTCAAGGTCTGGACCGACCTGGGCGAGAGCGACTGGTCCGCACCCGGCTGGTTCGAGATGGGCCTGCTGTACCTCGACGACTGGCAGGCGGTCTGGATCGAGGCGGACTCGCTGCTGCGGCACGAGTTCGACGTCGACCGCCCGGTCGTCCGCGCCCGGCTGTACGCCACCGCTCGCGGCCTCTACGAGGCCTTCCTGAACGGGCAGCGGGTCGGCGACGCCGAGCTGACCCCGGGATTCACCCAGTACGAGGCCCGGTTCCAGGTGCGGGCGTACGACGTGACATCGCTGATCCGCACCGGCCGCAACACGATCGGCGCGATCCTGGCCGACGGCTGGTACCGCGGCCAGATCGGCATCCTGCGGGCCGCCGAGCAGTGGGGCAGCCGGATCGCCCTGCTCGCCCAGCTGCACCTCACCCACGCCGACTCCACGACGACCGTCATCGGCACCGGGCCCGGCTGGCAGGGCGCCCGCGGGCATGTCGTGGCGGCCGACCCGATCGCCGGCGAGAGCTGGGATCTGCGCCGGCGATCGGGGCGGCCGTCCTGGGCGCCGGTCACCCGCGCCGAGGACACCGCGGCCGCCCTGACCGACTCGCCCGCGCCGCCGGTGCGCCGCGTGCAGGAGCTGACGCCGGTGTCGGTGACCCGGCTGGACGCCACCCGCCAGGTGGTCGATCTGGGTCAGAACATCAACGGCTGGGTACGCCTGTCCCGCCTCGGGCCGGCGGGCACCGAGCTGAGCCTCGTACACGGCGAACACCTCGACGCCACCGGCGACGTGACCACCGAGCACCTCCGCCCGGCGGTGCCGTTCCTGCCCGAGCCGCTGCCCGCCGGGCAGGTCGACCACGTGGTGTCGGCCGGCGAGCCGGGCGCGGTGTTCGAGCCGCGGCGCACCACGCACGGCTTCCGGTACGTCCGCGTCGAGGGCCACCCGCAGGACCTGACCCCGCGCGACGTCACCGGCGTCGTCGTGCACACCGATATGCGCCGCACCGGCTGGTTCTCGTGCAGCGACGACCGGATCAACCGGCTGCACGAGGCGGCGGTGTGGAGCCTGCGCGGCAACGTCTGCGACATCCCGACCGACTGTCCGCACCGCGAGCGGGCCGGCTGGACCGGCGACTGGCAGCTGTACGTGCCGACCGCCGCCTTCCTCTACGACGTCGCCGGCTTCACCACGAAATGGCTGCGCGACGTCGCCTCGGACCAGTGGCCGGACGGCACGATCGCCAACATCAGCCCGGCCGGCCGCTCGGAGGGCCGGGACAGCCCGATCGCCTTCCTCAACGGCTCCGCCGGCTGGGGCGACGCGGCGGTCATCGTGCCGTGGGAGATCTACCGCGCGTACGCCGACGAGCGGATCCTCGCCGAGCAGTGGCCGTCCATGGTGGCCTGGCTCGGCTTCGTCGAACGCCGCGGCGACAAGGGATTCCACTTCGGTGAGTGGCTGATGCCGGGCGAGGACGTGTCCGACCTGGACGCATACGCGAAGCTCGACAAGTCCGACGTGGCCATGGCCTACCACTTCCGTTCCGCTTCGCTCATGTCGCGGATCGCCGCGGTGCTCGGCCTCGACTTCGACCCGTCGACGGCGACGCGGGTGCGGGCCGCCTGGCAGGCCCGCTTCATCGACGAGCACGGGCGGCTCACCCCGGACACGCAGGCGAACCACGTGCGCGCGCTCGCCTTCGGGCTCGTGCCGGACGAGCTGCGGCCCGCGGCCGCCGAGCGGCTCGTCGAGCTGATCCGCGAGCGGGACACGCATCTGGGCACGGGCTTCCTGGCCACTCCCCTGCTCCTGCCGGTGCTCGCCGACACCGGCCATCTCGACGTCGCGTACGAACTGCTGTTCCAGGACACCGAACCGTCCTGGCTGACGATGATCGACCGCGGCGCGACCACGCTCTGGGAGCGATGGGACGGCGTCGACGCCGACGGCGTGCCACATGACTCGCTCAACCACTACTCCAAGGGCGCGGTTGTCTCGTTCCTGCACCGCTACGTCGCGGGCATCGAGCTGCTGTCCCCCGGCTACCGCCGGTTCCGGATGCGGCCGCGGCCCGGCGGCGGGCTCACCTCGGCCGCCGCGGCGCACGACTGTCCGTACGGGCGCATCGAAGTGTCCTGGCGGATCAGCGACGCCTTCCACCTCCACGTCACCGTCCCACCCGGCACGACCGCCGACATCGTGCTTCCTGACGGCCGCCACCTCGAAGCCGGTCCGGGCCGGCACACCCATCGCTCAGAAGGAGTGACGTCGTGACCACCTCCCCCCTCGAAAGCGCGAGCCAGCCGGACGTCGCGGTCGTGGCCGCCGACGCGGACACCCCGACCGGCACCCCGGCATCCGCCTGGCCCAACCCGCGCAACGGGTTCCTGTTCTTCCTCGGCTTCGCCGCCATCGGCGCCGGCATGGCCAGCCTGGTGCCGGCGGTCCTCACGCTGTCGCTGAAGGCGGCCCAGATCGACGCCGCGAACGCCACCACGGTCCTGTCCGTCACGGTCGGGGTCGGCTCCGTGTTCTCGCTGATCGCGTTCCCGGCACTGGGCCGGCTCAGCGACCGCACCACCGGGCGCTTCGGCCGCCGCCGCCCGTTCCTGCTGCTCGGCGCCCTGCTCTTCATCCTGGGCGCGATCGGGATCATCGCCGCGCAGAACACGTTCACGCTGACGCTGGCGAACATCGTCACCGCGGTCGGCTACAGCTCGGCCGCGGTCGCCTTCACCGCCGCGATCCCCGACCAGCTCGCGCCCGACCGCCGCGGACCCGCCTCCGCGATCGTCGGCCTGAGCCTGCCCGTCGGCGCGGTCACCGGTCTGTTCATCGCGCAGCTGGTGTCGCCCAACCTCACCCTGATGGTGCTGATCCCGGCCGTCATCGCCGCGGCCGGCGCGGCGCTGTTCGCGGTGAAGCTCGGCGACCGGAAGCTGGCCGCCGCCGAGCGGCCACACTTCGGCTGGACGCAGTTCCTCACCACGTTCTGGGTGAGCCCGCGCAAGTCGCCGAACTATGCCTGGGCGTGGTTCAGCCGCCTGCTGCTCTTCCTCGGCGTCGCGGCGATCCAGGCGTACCAGGCCTTCTACCTGATCATGGTGTTGCACTTCACGCCGGACGAGGTGGCCCAGGCCGTCTTCCTGTCCACGCTGGTGCTCACCGCGGCGGCGCTGATCTTCGCGTCCATCGCCGGCAAGGTCTCGGACCGCATCGGCCGGCGCAAGCCGTTCGTCATCACCGCCGCCGTCATCTTCGCGGTGGGCCTCGCGCTGGCCTCGTTCGCCGGGAGCTTCCCGGCCTTCCTGGTGGCGATCGGCGTGGTGGGCGTGGGCCAGGGCGTCTACATGGCCGTCGACATCGCGCTCGTCACGCAGGTCCTGCCGGACCCGGACAACCCGGCCAAGGACCTCGGCATCATGAACCTCGCCAGCACCCTGCCCGGCACGATCGTGCCCACGGTGGCGCCGGCCGTCCTGGCCATCGGGGCATCGGCGGCGAACCCGCAGAACTTCACGGCCCTGTTCCTCTTCGGAGCGATCGCCGGCCTCCTCGGCGCGGTCCTGATCGTCCCGATCCGGAAGGTCCGCTGACTTCAGCCACCCAGCCGC
>NZ_JBFAZH010000745.1:0-3910 GCF_040681735.1 Actinoplanes sp. NPDC051633
GGCCGGCGGCGGGCCGGCCGGTTTGCGCGGCATCTTGAGGACCTCGAACTGGTCGGTGTAGCCGCGCAGGGCCCCGCTCACCTTCTCCGGCGGAGCCTCGTGCGCGCCGCCGCTGGAGTCGGGCACCGGCGCATCCTCCGGCACCTGCTCGCCCGTGGCGTCGGCGGCGGCGTGCTTCGGCGTATCGGCCTCCTTGGCCAGCCGCTTGCTCTCCCGCTTGCGCCGCCGCTTCTCCTTGCCGTTCTCGACCATCGTGTAGAGCGTCGGCACCAGCACCAGGGTCAGCAGCGTCGAGCTGACCAGGCCGCCGATCACCACGATGGCCAGCGGCTTGCTGATGAAGCCGCCCTCGCCGGTCAGCCCGAGGGCCATCGGCAGCAGCGCGAAGATGGTCGCGATGGCGGTCATCAGGATCGGCCGCAGCCGGTGCCGGCCACCCTCGATCACCGCCTCGACCACGCCCATGCCCTCGGCCCGGTAGTGGTTGATCAGGTCGAGCAGCACGATCGCGTTCGTCACCACGATGCCGACCAGCATCAGCACACCGATCAGCGCCGGCACGCCCAGCGGGGTTCCGGTCGCCAGCAGCAGCGCGATCGCTCCGGTGGCGGCGAACGGGATCGAGATGAGCAGGATGATCGGCTGCACGATGCTGCGGAACGTGGCCACCATGATCACGAAGACGATCGCGATCGCGGCGAGCACCGCGAGGCCGAGGTCGGCGAACGCGTCCGCCTGGTCCTGGCTGACACCACCGACGGTGTACGAGGCACCGGGCGGCAACGCCAGCGCGCTCAGCCGCTCCTTCAGCGTGTTAGTCGTCGCCCGCAGGTCCTTGCCGGTCGACGTGCCGTTCACCTGCACGCTGCGGTTGCCGTCGATCCGGGTGACCTCCTCCGGACCGTCCACCTCGGACACCGTGGCGACACTGGACAGCGGCACCACCCCGCGCGCCGTGGTGAGCGGCAGCTTCTCCAGCGCGGCGGCGCTGGTCGGCGGCGACCCGAACGAGATCACCACGTCGCGGTTCGCGCCGTCCACGGAGACCTGCCCCGCGGGCGCCGGGCGGAACGCTCCGGCCACCGTCTGGCCGACCTGCGCCTCGGTGAGCCCGGCCCGCGCCGCCTTCTGCCGGTCGACGGCCACCTGCAGCCGCGGCACGCTGGCCGCCAGCGTGGTGGTCACGTCGGAGACGTCGGGCGTGCCGGCCATCGCGGCCCGCACCTGCTCGGTGGCGTCGGCCAGCACGGCGTTGTCCGCCGCCTGCACGGTCACCGACAGCTGGTCACCGCTGAGGCCGGTGCTGCTGTCTCCGCCGACCGTGATCTCGCCGGCGCCGGGCAGCTTGCCGAGCTCGTCGCGCAGCTCGTCGCCGATCTTCACCGCGTCGGCGTTCTCCTCCAGCGCCACGCTGAACGACGCGCCGCTGGCCCCGCCGGAGCCGACGAACGGGTTGAACTCGCCGCTCTGGCCGACCGAGACCTGGTACGACTTCACGCCCTCGCGGCCGGCGAGGACCGCCTCGACCTTCTTCGCCGCCGCGTCGGTGGCCGCCAGGTTGGTGCCGACCGGCATCTGCTGGCTGATCTGGATCGAATCCTGCCCGGACTCGTCCAGGAAGTTGGTCTCCAACCGGGTGGAGAGCGCGAAGGTTCCGCCCAGCACCAGGATGCCGATCAGCACGGTGGTCTTGCGGAAGCGGGTGGCGAACCCGATCACCGGCAGGTACGACCGCTGCAGCGGGCTCCGGCGCTCCTTCTCCTCGGCGGCCCGGCGCACCTCGTCGGACTCCACGCCGCCCGCGGCGGGCCGCAGGAACCAGTACGCGAGCACCGGCACGACGGTCAGCGAGACGAACAGCGACGCGACCAGGGCCACCGTGACCGTGATGGCGAACGGCGCGAACAGCTGACCGACGAACCCGCCGACCAGGGCGATCGGCGCGAACACCGCGACCGTGGTCAGGGTGGAGGCGGTCACCGCGCCGGCCACCTCGCGGACGGCGCCGATGATGGCGTGCACCTTCTCTTCGCCGTACCCCAGATGTCGCTTGATGTTCTCGAGCACGACGATCGAGTCGTCCACGACCCGGCCGACCGCGATGGTGAGCGCGCCGAGGGTCAGCAGGTTGAGCGAGTAGTCGCCGATCCACAGGCCGATCAGGGCGATCAGCACCGAGAGCGGGATCGACACCGCCGTGACCAGCGTGGACCTCACCGAGAGCAGGAAGACGAGGATCACGATGACGGCCATCAGCAGGCCCAGCAGGCCCTCGGTGGTCAGGCTCTCGATCGAGCGCTCGACGAACGGCGCCTGGTCGACGATCACGGTGAGCTTCGCGCCGGACGCCTCCTGCAGACCGGCCAGCTTGTCGTTGACCTCGTGCGAGATGGCGACCGGGTTGCCGTCGGGCGCGGCGGTCACCGCGATGCCCAGGCTGTCCACCCCGTCGGTGCGGGTGTAGCCGGTCGCGGGCGCGGGCTTGCTCTCCACATCCGCCACGTCGTCGAGCTTGACCGGGCCGGCGCCGCCGGTGAGATAGAGGCCGCGGAGCTGGCCGATGCCGCTGATCGGGGTGCCGACCTGCACGCTCAGCGACTTGTCGCCCTCGGCCACCGCACCGGCCGGGATGGAGATGCCGTTGGCCTTCAGCACATCGGTGAGGGCGGCCGGGCTCACGCCGCGCTGCGCCATCGCGGGCAGGTTCGGCGTGATCACGATCTGCTCGTCGCGGACCCCGGTGACCTCCACGTCGCGGACGCCGTCGATCGCGTTGAGCTCGGGCACCACCGACTCGTTCAGCTTCTCGGCCAGCTCGCCCTGGTCGGTCCCCCCGGACGCGGCGAGCACGATGGCCGGGATGTCGTCGGTGCTGCCGGCGAAGACGGTCGGCTCGACGCCGGACGGCAGCGTCGGCTGGATCCGGTTGATCGACGTGGTCAGCTGATTGACCGCCTCGTCGATGTCGGTGCCGAACTCGAAGGTCACCGACACCGTGGCGGCGCCCTCGCGGGTCTCCGACTGGATCTGGTCGAGGCCGTCGGCGCCCTTGACCGCGTCCTCGATGGGCTTGGTGACCTGCTCCTCGATGATCTCCGGCGAGGCGCCGGGCAGGGCGGCGCCGATGAACGCGCCGGGGAACTCGAGCGAGGGCAGCAGCTGCTGCTTGAGCGACGGGATCGCATAGATCCCGAAGCCGGTGATCACGATCGCGATGAGGGCCACGAGGCCACGGTTGGCGAGACTGAGCCGGGTCAGAAATGACATGCGCTCTCCCCCGAGAAAGGTTCGGCCAGTACTGATAGTTTGCCCCACGCGAACAAATGGTTTTTCACCGGGGTGCGCTGATAGGGTTTGTCACAGGATGGACGCACCATGGCCATCAGCCGGATACACGGGAGGCTGCGTTGGCCGAGCACGAGCAGCTCATTGCCGACATTATGGTCGCGCAGCAACGGCTTCAGCGGCTGTTCGCCTACGACCGGACGGATCCGCTCTTCAACTCGCACCTGACCCTCACGCAGATCAAGATCCTCATGCTGCTGTCCCGTCACGGCAACGTCTCCGGGGTGGAGCTGGCGGGCATGCTGGGAGTCGGGCTGGCCGCGCTGAGCGGCATGGTGGACCGTCTGGTCTCCCAGGACCTGGTCGCGCGCACCGAGGACCTGCACGACCGGCGGGTGCGCCGGATCGGCTTGACCAGAGCGGGCAGTGAGCTCATCGGGGGCATCTTCGACGCGGGCATGGAGAAACAGCGAAAGCTACTCAGCCGCCTCTCAGCCGAGCAGCTCCGCCTGATCGCCGAGGCGACCCACCTCCTGGTGCGCGCGGCCGCGGACGAGCTGGACCATCCCACGCCCTAAGACAGTGGTAGCCCACGCACGCATCGGAGCCGCGGATGCGTGCGTGG
>NZ_JBFAZH010000746.1:0-3904 GCF_040681735.1 Actinoplanes sp. NPDC051633
ACGGCAAGAGCCTGCGCGGCGGCCTGCTGCTCTACGGCCCGCCCGGCTGCGGCAAGACCTTCCTGGCCAAGGCGGTGGCCGGCGAGATGGGCGCGCGGTTCGCCACCGTGTCGCTGACCGACGTGCTGAACATGTGGATCGGCCAGTCCGAGCAGAACCTGCACCAGATCTTCCAGGCCGCCCGCCGCAACGCGCCGTGCGTGCTGTTCCTGGACGAGGTCGACGCGCTCGGCCACAAGCGCAGTCAGCTGCAGTCGTCGGCGATGCGCACCCTCGGCAACCAGCTCCTGGCCGAGCTGGACGGCATGGAGGGCGCCAACGAGGGTGTCTTCGTGCTGGCCGCGACCAACGCGCCGTGGGACGTCGACCCGGCGCTGCGCCGGCCCGGCCGGCTGGACCGCACCGTGCTGGTGGTGCCGCCGGACGCCGAGGCCCGCGCGGCGATCCTCGAGGTGCACCTGCGGGACCGGCCGATCGCCGGCGTCGACCTGAAGCGCCTGGCCGCGGCGACCGACAAGTTCTCCGGCGCCGACCTGGCCCACCTGTGCGAGACCGCGGCGGAGTATGCGATGCACGACTCGATCTCCACGGGCAACGTGCGCATGATCGAGCAACGTGACCTGGAGACCGCGCTGGGCGAGGTGCGCCCGTCCACCGGCCCGTGGATGACGACGGCCCGCAACGTGGCGATGTTCGCCAACGAGGACGGCGCCTACGCCGAACTGGCCAAATACCTCAAGAAGAACAAGCTTTTGTAAACGGCGCCGCCCTCGCGTCATTCCCCATTGGGTCTATAGGATATGGAGGCGACAGAAGGAGGGCACGCCAGTGACCGTCGTCGACTCTGATCTCTTCCGGGCGCTGCTGCGCCGGCACGCGGCGGCCGTCGTCGTCGTGACCGCGCCCGGCGCCCCGCCCGCGGGCTTCACCGCCACCTCGTTCACCTCGGTGTCGCTGGAGCCACCGCTGGTCAGCTTCTGCCTGGCGCACACCGCGTCGTCCTGGCCCGCCGTCTCCGCGGCGGGCCTGGTGGCGGTGCACGTGCTGGCCGACCATCAGGAGAGCGTGGCGCGGACGTTCGCGACCAGCGGCATCGACCGGTTCGCCGCGCACGGCGCGTGGCGGCCCGGCCCGGGCGGCGTCCCGCTGCTGGACGGGGTGCTCGCCCGCCTGGTCTGCCGGGTCTCCCGGCGCGTGGCGGCCGGCGACCACACGATCGTGCTGGCCACCCCGCTGAGCGGCGAGCACGTCGAGGACGAGGGGGCCACGCCGCTGGTCTACCACGCCGGGCGCTATGCCCAGCTGGGCGGAAGGGCGGCGGCGTGACGACGACAGTGGTGCTCTCCGGGAACCCGCGGTCCGGCTCACGGACCCGCCGGCTGGCCGAGGCGGTGGCCGAGGAGTTGGGCGCGCACGACGCGGTCGTGGTCGACCTGTCCGAGTTCGGCGCGAAACTGCTGACCCCGGGGGACGAAGCCACCGCGGCGGCGGTCGAGACCGTGCGAGCCGCGGAGCGGCTGATCGTGGCCACGCCCACCTACAAGGGCGCGTACACCGGGATCCTGAAGGTCCTCTTCGATCTGTTCCCGGCCGGGGGACTGGAGGGCGTCACGGCCGTCCCCGTGGTGACCGCCGGCAGTCGGCAGCAGGCCGAGGCGGCGGCGGGCCACCTGCGGGCGCTGCTCAGCGAGCTGGGGGCGACGCAGCCCGGGCCCGGTCTGCTGGTGACCGAGCCCGAGCTCGCGGACATCCGGGCCGCCGCGAAGGCCCTACAGCTCGCCGAATAGCGCGGCCTGGACGATCCGCTGGGCGGCCATCGCGTCCTGGCGCTCCTGCGCCTCGGCCAGCGCGGCGGTGTCCAGCCGGTCCAGGGCGCGGTGGATCCGCTTGAGCGTGCCGATCGCCGTGTTGGCCGCGTCGACGCCGTCCTCGCGGAACGGGAACTGGTCGAGCTGCCACACGCCGTCCCAGTTGTTCTGCCGCAGCACGTGGAAGAACTCGAAGATCTCGGTCAGGTGCACGGTGCCGACGACCAGGTCGTCGTCCCAGCCGCGCAGGTTGTCGTTGACGTCCATGCCGTAGAGCCGGCCGTGGTCGATGATCAGCTGCGCGGCGTCGGCCGGCGACTCGCCGCCGTAGAGGCTGTGCCCGAAGTCGAGCAGGATCCCGACGTTGTCCAGGCCGATCTGCTCGATGCCCAGCAGCGTGCGGGCGGCCGAGTCCCAGGTCATCTTCACCCGGGGCTCGCGCGGCTTGTACTCGATGGCGAACTTGAGGTCGGGGTGCGCCCCGGCCAGGTCACGCATGCCGTCGACTGCGAGCTTCCACAGCGTCCGGTGGTTGACCTGCCAGGGGTAGTCCCAGCCGTCCTGGCCGGGCCAGATCTTCACGTAGTCGGCGCCCAGCTCGCGGACGATCCCGGCGGCCTCGTGCATGAGGTCGAGGGCGGCGGTGCGGGCGGCCGGGTCGGGGTTGGTGAACGCGCCGCGGCTCCACTTGCGCAGGTAGATCTCGGGGGTGATGCCGATCGCGGTCAGCCCCTCGGCCTTCAGCGCGTCCTTCACCTCGTCCAGCGAGACGCCCGGGGTGAACGGGTAGTTCAGGTCGACCACGGACAGGTCCTCGACCTGGCCGGCCAGCTTGATCGCGTCGAGCGTGGTGCGGGCCGGCCCGTAGCCGTCGGTGGCGTAGCGGTCGACGTAGGTGGCGAAGTGCCAGAGGCCCGCGCCGAAACGGGGATACTCGGTCATTGTCGGTCAGCTCCTAACGCGCTGTTCCCAATGCTTGATGGACTGCTGCCCGCCACGAGGCGCGGCGCGCCTCTCGGAGATCGGGCTCGAGGCTGGGGAGGAACTCGTCGTAGGCGATGGGTTGCGCCGGCCAGGGTGCGGCCAGCAGGGCCGCTCCGAGGGCGGAGAGATTCCCGGTACGCGCGCGCAGCACCGGCACCCCGGCCAGGTCCGCCTGGATCTGCATGAGGTGGTCGTTCGCGCCGGCCCCGCCGTCGGCCAGCACCCGCTCGACCCCGGGCATCGCGTCGAGCACGTCGGTGACCTGGTGCGCGATCGAGTCGAGCGCGGCCCTGGCCACCTGCGCCGGGCCGCTGCCCAGGGTCAGGCCGGTGATCAGTCCGGAGGCGGAGTCGTCCCACCAGGGCGCGGCCAGCCCGCCGAAGGCCGGCACGAGGTGCACGCCGTCGCTGTCCGCGTCGCGGGCGAGCGTCGCGACCCGCTCGGGCGTGATCCCGAGGAAGGAGGCGAGCCAGGCGATCGTGGCGCCGCTGGAGCGGATGTTGCCCTCCGCGGCGAGGCGGTCGTTCCAGGCGATGGTCAGGCACAGATCGGGCGGGCGCAGATCGGGCGGGCGCAGATCGGGCGGGCGCAGATCGGGTGGGCGCGGGTCGGTGACGTCGCCGTCGAGCAGCCCCATCACCGACGACCCGGTGCCGTAGGTGACCTTGGCGCCGCCCGCGGCCCGGGAACCGTGCGCGTGCAGGGCGGCGTGCGAGTCGCCCAGGACGGCCCGGATCGGCAGCCCCTCCAGCACCCCGCCACTGGCGCCGATCACGCCCAGATCGCCGGACGACGCGGTGACGGCCGGGAGTAGCGAGGCCGGGATGCCGAAGAGGTCGAGCAGCTCCGGGCTCCACCCGGCGGTGCGGACGTCCAGCAGCTGGGTGCGGGACGCGTTGCCGACCTCGATGCGATGGGCGCCGGTCAGCGCGTACACCAGCCAGGAGTCGACCGTGCCCACCGCCGTGGCGTCTGGCGCCGCATCCAGCAACCACCGCAGCTTGGCCGCGCTGAACATGGGATCCAGCGGCAGCCCGCTGATCTCGGCGATCCTCGCCGCCTGGGGCCGCAGGCGCAGGCAGATGTAGCGAGGTGTAATTTGATAAAAGACA